>JAPLLP010000300.1:5719-7137 GCA_026387515.1 Candidatus Omnitrophota bacterium
AAAGAGAAGCGTGTACCCCAATATAACATAAAGGAATAATTGGGTGCTGTTTTTTATAAACTCCGCGGCCTCAGGTATTATATCTAAGAATGCCCCGCCGATTAAACCGCCCGCAGCAAAAGCAACCAAGAAAATAATGGCTTTCTTTAATACGTTGTCTTTTACTACCAGCGCTATAACGCCTATCAAAGAAATAAGGCTTACTATGATACTGGCAATAAGCGCGTATAATAAATTCATCTCCTAAAACGCTCCTTTTTGAATTTTTAAATAACTTCAAACTTATAGATCGCGATACCTTTAAAATCCTGACTACATAACAAGCGATTCCTGGGATTGTTATGAATGAGATAAAATACCCGAGATTCTTTATTTTGCATTATTTTATAAGCTGTTTCTCGCTCGCTGTTATAGTTTATCAGCTTAATATCTAAATAAGGTTTTTTCCCCGCGCTAAACTGCCTTTGATAATAAACTAAGGTTTCAGTGGCCGACACTACCAGTATCGATATGGGCTTACCAACACCCTCTTGTTCGTTTAGGAGATAATTGCCAACGGATCTCCAATCCGGATTGTGCTTATAAACTGTCCATTCCTCATCCTTCGTGAAAAATCCTTTAAGGGTTGCGGCAGCAAATATTAAAATAGCAGCTATTAATATTAATTTTAGCGCATTATTTTTGAAACCGGTTAACCCCCTGGCTAAAACTATATAAAAAAACGGCAAAACAACAAACATATAACGCTCTATATAAACATGCTTATATCCGATCAAAGATAACGCCAAAATAAATAAAGGCAGAGAGAATAGGCACAAGAGCGTGCCTGCCCCGGAAAGATTTCTCTCCTCTCTAAAAATAACCATAACCCCATGCACAAAGATAAACAGAAAAAATATCTGAGCGAGAAATAACCCGGGTCTTTGTAAAATCGCGCCCAAATGAATACCATACGGCGAGATGGTCCAAATACAATTACCAAATATAAACCAGTTAAAAAGAAGCGTCCATAAATCGGTAAAACCAAAGGGGCGCAAAAGCGTAAGCCGGGAGAATAAGGTTGGGCTAACCTTCCACTTTATGATCAAAAATACGACCATGCATAGAAAAATTAAAGAATTCAATATTAAGATGTTGCCTCTGTCTCTTTTTGTTTTGAATACACATAATAAAGAGAATACAAATAAATAAATGAGCGAGAACCAATGAGAAAAAACAGTTAATAACAGAGAACTAAAATAAACTAAATACCAGGGAGAATTCGAATCATCTCTTTTCAATTCATAAAAAGAAAAAGAGGCTATCAGTAAAAGAAGTAAAGTCATTGAATAAGAAGTGGCTTCCCGCGAATACCAGATATGCACCGGCGAAACGCATAATAAAAAAGCAGCGAGGATCGCTGTCAATTTTCCTTTTTC
>JAPLLP010000300.1:7192-7973 GCA_026387515.1 Candidatus Omnitrophota bacterium
TCCTTTTTCCCTAAAAGACAATAAATAAACTAAAAAAACGGATAAAATACCGCATACAAGCGATGGCAGCCTCACGGATATTTCGAGGTCACCGAACACCTTTACCCAAAAAAACATGAAGATCCGGTAAAATGGGCCTGAGATTCCTTTAAAGATAAAATTACTTAAGTCTTTTGAATTTGCCATGAAGGTGCTTGTAGAATACATCACTTCATCATACCATAGGCTTCTGCCCAGGCCTGGTAAACGCAACCCTATGCTGAGAACTAAGATAATGCACAGGAAAAACCAGGGATAAATCTTAGTTATTTGGCTTTCTTTAAACGTCGTCATTCTAAAACGCCTGTCTTACAGACCTGACCGAAGCGCCTTGCGCTTTCCCTGACAGTCCTCTTATAATTGTTATAATCGATATCTACCAACCCGAAACGCGGGGAAAAACCCTTGTCCCACTCAAAATTATCCAAGAGCGACCAATATAGGTAACCCGCCACCCTTACCCCTCCCTCGATGGCACGGTGGATATTCCTTAAATGGGCGCTTATATATTCCCAGCGTAAGCCGTCATCCGCGGTACAAATACCATTCTCGGTTATGATTACGGGTAGCCGGTATTTATTGAGCCTTAAAAGCACATCATATATCCCCTCGGGGTAAATATCCCAACCAAGAGAATTCTTTTTAAGCGGATGATGACCATTTTCACAAACATCCCACACCAAATTACCCACCCCCCAGCCCTTAAGCTCTACTAATTGCCGTGAATAATAATTGACTCCGA
>JAPLLP010000235.1 GCA_026387515.1 Candidatus Omnitrophota bacterium
AGGCCCGACGCGCCACTGTAAACGCGCGGTAACCTTACGGTCAACCCATCCGGCCATTAACCCGATAACCGTGCTAAACAAAAATCCGGGAAAGATTAAAAAGCTAAACAATAACATCATTTCTTTTTCGGTTGAATATCCTCTCTTGACCACTTACGGGTTTGCACCGCCAGATGTTCTCCTACAAAAAAGATGTCCTGCTCTAGATTTTCTTCTATCTCTTTTATCTCTATGGCTTTCTCCGGGCAGCTGGTTATACAACTGGGGGGCTTCGCGGTAGAGCCCAGGCAGTAGTCGCATCTTGAATCCAGGTAAGGGATAAAATCCTGGAAGATTATGCCAAAAGGGCAGGCTACCGAGCATGATTTACAGCTGGTACAGCGCATCTTGTAGCGCTTGATATGGCCGTCGGAGGCGCGCTCCAGGGCATTATGATAGCAGGAATTCACGCAAGGCGCTTCTTCGCAGTGCCGGCAGATAGTGGCAAACGTGGCGTACTCGCGAAGGTTTACCACCCCGTTATTCTGAGGGTGATAAAAATAACTACAGCAGGCCTTACACTCCTCGCAGTCGCTGCAGATATCTAAATTAACAAATAGCCGTCTCATGGATTAATCCCAGATATCGTGAATCCCCTGTAACTGATCAAAGGTAAATACCGGACCGTCTTTGCAGGCGTAAAATTTACCCACGCGGCAATGGCCGCATTTGCCCAGGCCACAAGACATATTTTTCTCCATAGATAAATAGATATCCGTGTTATTAAAACCCAGGCCTAGGAGTTTCAAGATCACAAATTTCATCATTATCGGAGGCCCGCAGACAATCGCTACCACATTCTTTAAATCTACCGGCAGCCCGTTAAGAATAGTAGTCACTAATCCCACGTTTCCTTTCCATTCGGGAGCGCCGACGTCAACCGTAGTCAACACGTCTACTTTTTCTCTCTTTGCCCATTCGGGCAAGGCGTCTTTGTAAACGATATCCTTTGGGGTGCTCGCGCCATAACGTAAGACTACTCCTTTGTATCTATCGATCCGGCTAAATAGGCTGAATAATAAAGAGCGTAAAGGTGCCAGGCCCACCCCGCCCCCCACGATCAAGACGTCTTTACCGTAGAATTTTTCAAGAGGATAGCCTAACCCGAAAGGCCCGCGTATGCCAACCGGAATATTCGTACCGGCTGCGTGCAGTAAAGAAGTAACCTGCCCCACATTCATGACCGTGACCTCTATTCTTTCTTTTACATTGGGGTCAGAAGAAGGGGTAAAAGGGGCCTCCCCCACCCCGGGGAGAGATAGCTCAATAAACTGGCCGGTGGAAAAGCTGAATTTCTCTTTTACCTTTAGCACAAATGTCTTTATGTTCGGGGTCTCAATAATTATATCTTCAATAACGGCTTCTATGGGACGGTAGATATTCTTCATTTATTCAATCGCTTGGCTAGGTCTTTTAATACCTCGCGGATATCGATCTTTCCCGGGCAGACCTCGATGCAACGCCCGCAACCGCAGCAGGCGGGCATGCCTAAATTATCCACAAAGAAATCAAACTTCTTCATAAATCTGTTGCGTAGGCGCTGCGCCCTTGTCCTTAAAGGGTTGGCTCCTCCGGCAACCCGGGCATAGTTGGCATAAAGACAGGAATCCCAAGCCCTCACCTTCTTGTTTATCGCCCCTTCCTTCTTATCACTTAAAAGAAAACAATGACAGGTATCACAGATAAAATTGCAACCCCCGCATTCAACGCAGGTGCGCATAAATTCTTTCCAGGTATCCAAACCGTAACCTTCCTTCACCAGGCCCTGGACAACCTTGGGAGAAACCAAATTCTGCGGCAGCAGGTGCCTTTTAAGACGGTCAATAAGATTTTCTCTCTTGGCCTTACGAGCGGAGATCTGCGTCTCTCTAGCTGGGGCAAAACAATCTTTATACTGCTGAATAAGCTTATCCCCTTTGGCAGAACCTACATCTACCAGATAACCGTCATTTAGCGGCGAAAGATTAAGATCAAATCCTATGGTGGGATGCGGCAATATCTCCCAGGCCAGACAATGACAGACTTGTTTAAAATCAGTACAATCTCCAGAGATGATTATCGTATTTTCGCGCCTTAGGCGGTAAGAAGCATCAACCTCTACCCCCTCAAGAAAAACAAAATCCTGGACCCTATGTCCGGCAATATCGCAAGACTTAACCCCAAAGACAACTACATTGGCCGCGCCTATGGGTTGATCCTGGTCAAAATAAGAACAAACACTTTCCTGAGGATAGGTAAAAAATGATTTGAAAGGTTCTACTGCGCGGTAGGGATTAAAACAAATATCTTCTGCGCCATTAAGCTCTTTATAGGCATAATCTTTTTCTTTTTGGCGCTCCTGGGGCTTTTCTACGGGGACAAACACGCGGAAGCTACTCTTGAGCTTATGAATAAAGCCGCCTAAAACGGCAGTCTGAATATAATAGGTAGTATGCACTTTTAACTCTAAACACAAGGGATTTTACTTGGGCGGGCTATTTTTTGTGAAATCTTTCACAAATAAACCCTAAAAAAATATGCGTATGGCTATATTATCCTATTTAGGCGGTATTGTCAACAATAAAAAACCTTAGAATTGCCTGACAAACTGCCGGATACTTTCGCTAATGCGCGCGTAGTCCCCTGCCGCAAGCCACTCATTTCTAAAAACACTTGAGCCAAATGAAGCGGCACTGGCCCCGTTTACAATATACTCCCGCAGATTCTTAGCAGTGACTCCGCCACAGGCCAAAAGCTCTATATCGTTAAAAGGGCCCTTTATCTCCTTAAAATAGGCCGGGCCGAACATTCCGCAGGGGAATACCTTTACCATAGCTGCGCCGGCCTGCCAGGCGGCGTATATTTCCTGCGGGGTGAGAGCGCCGGGAAAACAGGGAATTTTATTTTTTACGCAGTAAGCCGTGACATCCTTGACTAAAACCGGCATCACCATAAAGCTTGCGCCCGCAGAAAGCGCGCTCTTTAACGAAGCCATATCAAGGACCGTGCCAGCGCCAACCACCAGGCGTTTCCGGGAAAGCTTAACCACCTTGCGGATAATATCCGCAGCACCCCTTGTATTCATAGCTATTTCTATGGTCTTAAGCCCCGAATCAATGATTGCCGAGACCAAAGGCTCAGCCATGCTTAGCTCTATCCCTCTCAATATCCCGAGTAATGGTTGTTTCTTAAACTCCCCGATATCCATGGCTAATCCAGTTCTTCTCCTACCAAACCCTCATAGAACTCCCGGTAATTCTCCTTCTTTTCGCTGTTGCGTAAGGCCATCGCTGCCTTAGGATGTTCGTCCAGCATGCCGGTAATAGCATAGGGTATTATGTAACCCCATTCTATCTTATCCCGTAAGGGGATAAATTCGTTGGAGATTAGGTCCAGGATCGGGCGTATATCAAACTTCGGATTCTTCAGGAATCCGATCAAGAGCTCTAAGGGACAGTTACCCGCTGCCCTGCCTAAACCATAGACTGTCCCATCCACAAAATTGGCATCGTGGATTATCGCCTCAATGGTATTGCCAAAGGCCAGCTGCTGATTATTGTGCGCGTGCATGCCGATCTCTTTGGATTTTAAGATACTTTTAAATTTCTTCACCAGAAACTCTGTGGATTCCTGATACAGCGCGCCAAAGCTATCCACGATATAAACCACATTGGCCTTACATTCCTCTTCCAACTGATAGAGAGCCTCGTTCAACTCATTATCAAGGGCGCGCGAAATAGCCATTATGTTAACCGTGGTCTCATAGCCCTTATCCGCAAAATGGTTCACCAGGAATATCGCCTTATCAATATCCTTGACGTAAGAAGCCACCCTGATCATATGTACCGGGCTTTGCTTGCGCGGCGGGACCTGGTCTATATCCACGCGGTCCACATCCACCATGACGGATATCTTGGTAGAAGATTTAACCCCTTCGGTAATTTTTCTGATCTCATCGTCATCGCAGAATTTCCATTTGCCGAAATCCTTGGGCGAAAAAAGCTTCTTGGAGTTCTTATAGCCTATCTCCATATAATCCACCCCGGCGGCCGAAATGGCCTTGTAGACCTCCCGGACAAAATGGTCATCAAAATCGTGGTTGTTTATCAAGCCGCCGTCGCGGATAGTGCAATCGAATACCTTTATTTTTTCTCTGAACATAGCCTCTCCTTAACCAGGTCGCTTACGGCCTTTGCGTCCGCGCGGCCGGCGATCTTAACAGTCACCTCTTTCATCACCCTACCCATATCCTTTAAACCCTGGGCAGCAAGCGCTACTACTGTTTCTTCAACCATCTGCTTTATCTCTTCAGAAGACAATTCCTGGGGAAGATATGTTTTAAGTATCTCCATCTCCTTCTTCTCTTTATCGGCCAGGTCCTGACGGGCACCCTTGGTAAACTGTTCGATAGAATCCTGACGGGCCTTGATCTGCTTGCGGATAACCGCAACCACTTCATCATCCTCCAGCTTATTTTTCTTTTTGGCTATCGCCACATTCAACAGCTCCGCGCGCAAGAAATTAAGCACAGATTTCTTAAGATCATCCTTGTTTTTCATGGCATCTTTGTAATCCTGAAGGATCTTTTCCTCTAACATGGCAGCGCTCCTATCTTAGAATGATACGTATCTTTTAAATCTCACCAACCTGCCCTCAAGATCTTTTATCTTTAAGCGGCTGGTCTTAGCCACCCCAAAATCCTCAACGTTAAAAGACGCGGCGACCGTCCCATAGGCAGCTGCCTTCTTAAGGCTCGTTTCATTTATCCTTTTGGCCTTGGCAAGATACCCCATAAATCCGCCGGCAAAGGTATCCCCGGCTCCGGTAGGATCAATTACCCGTTCTATAGGATAAGCCGGCAGGGAAAAAATGAATTTATCGCTATAGAGAAGTACGCCGTGCTCGCCTTTTTTTATAAGCACTATCCGGGGGCCAAAAAGGCGCAGGCATTTAGCTGCCTTTATCAAGTTGGTCTCTCCTGAAAGATCCCGGGCCTCCTGATCATTGGCTACATAGATATCTACTTTTTTCAATAGGCGCAGCAATGAAGCACGTTTATTATGAATCCAATAATTCATGCTATCCAAGCCCACAAATTCCGGCTGGCGCATTTCTTTGAGAAGCTGCGTTTGGATATCCGGATCCACATTGGCAAGGAATACGTATTTTATACCCCGCTGCTGGGAGGCTACCTCCGGCTTAAACGTAGAAAGCACTCCCAACTCCGTATTTAAGGTAAGCGCGCAATTCAGGTCACCTTTATACTCACCTTCCCATTTAAAACTCTTTCCCTTCTCTCTGATGAGAGATGTCAGGACCAAGCCTTTATCCTGGAGAAAATCAACATACTGCCGGGGAAAATCCTCCCCAATAACCGCCACCAAATTAACGGTAGTAAAAAGCCGCGCGGACATGGCAAAATGCACGGCAGACCCTCCCAACATATGTCTTTTTTCGCCAAAAGGGGTTTTTACCGTATCAAGCGCAACTGTGCCAAGTACAAGTATGCTCATCTTACAAATAATAAGGTTAATGCTGCCACTATAATACAATAATACCCAAAATAATGCAATTTCGCTTTACGTATGATCTTCTTTAATAACCACAGGGCCAGAAGGCCGGTCAGGAAGCTAAAGACAAAACCAATTATGTAATTTTTCAAATTAGATTTTAGGGCAAAGTCAATATCCCGGGCTTCTAATAAACCAGCGCCCAATATTGCCGGTATAGAAACCAGAAATGAAAAACTAAAACTAACCTCTTTGTCAATTCCTCTGAATAATAGGGTAGAGATGGTTATGCCGGAACGCGAGATTCCCGGGGCTATGGCTAAACCCTGGGTTACGCCAAGGATCAACACATCCTTAATGCCGGCGGTTTTCCTTCGCGCATCAGCGAACTTCTTAGTCAATAAAAGCACGCAAGCGGTTATAAACCAGGCAATGGCAATTCCCCTTACCGAGCCGAACATCCCCTCAAAAAAATGCTTGCCGCCTACCCCGATGATCCCGGTGATCACGGTAACGATAATTATAAAAGCGCATAATTTTAGGCTGCGCATTGCCGTCAATATATCCTTGAAGAAAAAAATGATTACTGCCAAGGCCGTGCCAAAATGTAAAACCACGGATAGGGCTACCGTATCCTTAAACATGCCTAAGATTTTCTGCAGAACCGCCAAGTGCCCGGAGCTTGAAACCGGAAAAAATTCCGTTAAGCCCTGCACAATACCCAAAATTATATATTTGAACATGAAACCTCCCTCACCGCCAAATCCACTAAATCCCTATCCCAATTGTGGCTGACCAATTCCCGGATAATTTGTTCGTAAGTAACGCCCTGGGATTTTTTGGTGCAAATGTAATTAACAAGAATACCTAAATTATATTTTTGGATCTCATCCAACATAACTACTAGCGGTTTTTCCTTTTCCTGCCTGTTCATAAAAAAAGTTATTACCGCGAATATTAAAGGCAGGACTAAAACCAAGGCCGCCCCGCCGAATAGATAGGAACTGCTTGGGCTTAATATGTGCGCGGCTAAACCCCAGAATACGTCAAATAAGTAATGCGCCACAAGCAAGGGTATAAGCCCGTAGCGTAAAAATATAAAGCCGTACAATATTCCTATAATGCTCACCTCGATGCCTCTGAACCACACCGGGAATATAGGATACTGGGTATGGCCAAACCCCCAGATCAAAGCGCCGAAGATAACCGCCAGCACCGTATTTTTAAGATATTTCTTCGCCCAGCTTATGCCAAAGACGCGGAACATTATCTCTTCATTAAGGCTGGCGCTTATGCCTATGGCAAAAGCGCTTAAGAAAGGGATATGCGCGGAGGAAAACTGCGCGAGGTTAATCCATTCTTTCCACACGCCAAGGTATTTCTGCCCCAGGAAAAATAAACTTGCCTGCAGGCCCAGCATTATAAAAAATATGACGTAACCGAAAAGGATAGCCCAAGTCACGCCGCGGCTTAGGAATGTGGATTTAAGGTAATGTAAAAACCCGCTATAGGGGCTATCGGGGAACTCCTCGCTGCGCAGGCTCTCTCCTGACAACCCCGGGAATATAAATGCTGCGCTGGCCAAGACCAGGCTGATCAACACATTGGTAAAATATATGCCCATATACGAAATAAAGGAAATACTGGTAGGATAGTTTATGATCTTGGAAGGGAGGTTGTCAAAGATATACATGAAATTAAACACGGCAAGAAACAGCGCAAGGAACAAAAACCATCTCTTTGCTAAACGGTTTGTCACTCCGCCCCTTCGCTTAATGACTATAAATATTGAGGATATCAAAAGAAAAATAAAGATTAACATATGAAAACTATAAATGTACTGCCCAAAGGCAAGCTGGTTCTCGATAAAACGCTGGAATTTTTCAGGCACGTCCAGGCTCGGTCCGTAAAATTTTCTTACCTCGCCTCCGGAGACAGTAACCCCGACAAGCAGCTTTGCCCCGCCTTCATCCTTTCTCCAAGGAATATAGACGCCCTTCTTCTCCCAGGAAAAACCATAATCGGTCCTATTATCATATTTAGTTGTTTTCTCCTCGTGAAAATCATAGTTCTCTAATTTTATCCCAAGAAAATTGCCTAAGAAATCTTCTGCCTGGCTGCGGGCAGCCTCTTTCTCCGGTGTCGTCCTGGGCGCGATATCTTCAATGAGGTGGGCGAAACTCAGGACCTTGCCGGTCTTGGGGCTGATATCTACAAGATACTCTTCTTTCTGGAATTCCCGGAAGAACCTGACCTGCCAAGAGAATAAATCGTAGTCCTGCTCCCGGATAAATTCATTTTCTTTATTGAAGCCTATTGTCTTCTGCAGGTATCTGTCCGCCCAATCGTCGCTATTAAAACAAATCACTCTTTTATATAAATGGGTATCTACCCCGCGCGAAACAAGGTAATTCTCAGCCCTGGCAAGGGCTGTATTCTTTTCTACCGACAGATCCACAAAGGCAAATTGCGGATATCCGAATTTAAGCCAAAGCCCCAGGCCTAAGATAGCTACCAGGGAAAAAATTATCCATTCTTTAAAAGATATCTTCATCTAGTTGGGATGATTTTTTAGAAAATCTTCAAAATCCTTGGCTAAGCCGCAATCAACGCGCAGAACCTTATTATTAACCGGATGGCTAAATTCCAGGGTCTTTGCGTGCA
>JAPLLP010000202.1 GCA_026387515.1 Candidatus Omnitrophota bacterium
AATTTATAGGTATAATCCAGCCTTGATTCGGTGATACGCACGCTGCCTGATTGCGACTTGAGCGAACGTGAAGGCATATTTCTAACGTAGCCGTCCAGCTCATTATGATGATCTTCTTCGCTATCCTGCGCACAGGCGCTTGATAAAAAAAGAGATAATAATATAACAATAAATGCTAACGCGTTACGCCCCATTCGGTTTTTCCAGCTTATGCGAGTTATGTCTATTTTGAAATTTTTTTATCGATGGAGAATAACCCCCCACCCTTGATCATCAGCGCTACTGCTATGGCAATAACCAAAAGATGATACTCAAAACCTTCCCCTTTTTGCATGCCCGACCAGTTCATGAATAACCCGTTATGCCCGTGGACCATATAGATAGCCACAATCATTATTATCGCGATTCCAAACGCTGCAATACGGGTAAAAAATCCTATAACCAGCGCTATGGCACCGAGGAATTCAAACCCAATTACCAGTAACGCAAGAATAACCGGGATATGCATCTTTTGAGTAAAAGCATTTAGGGTAGCGCTAAATCCATACCCCCCAAACCAACCCATTGCTTTTTGGGCTCCGTGCGGAAAGAAAACAATACCAAGCATTAACCTCAACACAAGGGCCGCAGCATCATCCTTTGTCTCTATTAACATTTTAAACATAGACAACCTCCTTATCCAATCACTGATTTTGATATCAATATACCGCATTTTATTATATAAATCTACTATGAATATCTAAAAATTAAAATTGGCTGATTCCTCTTCCTCCGCCCCGGAAGGGGTAGAATCGTGTGCCCGCACGGAAAGTTGACAAGGGGCTTGAGTGTATGCTATCATAAATTGTGCATAAAAAAGAGAAAATCACTTATGAAATTGACCCCTTTAACAGGATTATACTTCCTCGCTTTAGAACCGTGCTGGACGGAGAGTTCCAAATCAATAAGCACAATCTTCTTACCTACCGCGTAAAAAAACCCTCCTCCTCACCCGTTCAACAACTTAAGCTTTCAGGAAACTGGTCTCTGAATAAAGATCATAATCTTGTACTTACCCTGGATAAAATAAATAACCAGCGGGAAGGAGATAAGCTTACCTTGGAAGGAGAAATTATTGATGTTACAGGTAATGAACTGGTATTTAGCCTCTCTACCGGGGATTCCCGGGAAGGAGCGCATTTTTATCTGATCAGGCTCGGAGGCAAATGGCAGGCCGATCAATATAACCGCTTGGGTTTTTTAGTAACTAAAGAGACGGGGTCGTTAGACGAACTAACCTTTAGTGGAACCTGGGAGATAAACCGTAAAAACCAGCTTGTCTACACCTATACCAAAACCGGACTAAAAACAAAAAATAAACTTACCCGCAGCATCACCTTTAAGGGTTTTTGGGATATCAACGAAAGAAACCGAGTATCATATATCCTGAATAAGAGTATAAATTCCGGTTTCGAATTCAGGGTAGGCCTGGGAAAACCCCTGAAGAGCGGCCTGCAGTATGAATTAGGCTTCGGCGCCAAAGGCGTTAGAAGAAAATTCTTCCTTTTTGGCTCCTGGAAGATAAACGAAAGACTTGGCCTGATATTCGAGATCCCCACAGAAAAAGGAAAACTCCAAAATATCGTCTTTGGCGCAACCTGTAAACTAGATAACGGGTATAATCTGGAATTAGAATTAAAGAATAACCGGCAGGAGGATTTAAGCATAAAAGCCAAACTTTCCCGAACGTTTTGGCAAGGCCTGGGCCAGGAATATATAGAAGCGCTTAAAGAAGGTAGAGAAATCTCTCTGCTTGCCGGAATGGGTTTCAGGTGGTAGGATAATTGCCGTGCATGCCTTAACATTTATTATCATAAGCCTGCTTGTATTTGCCCTTGCTTACAGGTTCTACGCCAAATTCATCATTACCAAGGTCCTGGTCCTGGATACCCTGCGTAAAACACCCGCGCATACCTTGCGCGACGGTAAAGATTATCATCCCACAAATAAATTCGTGCTTTTTGGCCATCACTTTGCGGCAATCTCCGGAGCGGGTCCGCTCGTAGGGCCGGTGCTGGCAGCGCAGTTTGGTTTCCTGCCGGGTTTTCTCTGGATATTGATCGGAGCTGTGCTCGGAGGAGCGGTTCATGACCTGGTCATCCTCTTTGCTTCTGTAAGGATGAAAGGCAGGTCCTTGACGCGCCTGGCCCAAAAGCATATAAGTTCTACCGCCGGAATCACCACGGGCTTTGCCATACTCTTTATCATCATTACGGCCTTGGCAGGCCTGGCATTAGTAGTGGTAAATGCCTTAAATGAAAGCGCCTGGGCAACATTTACTATAGCAGCAACCATTCCTGCTGCGTTTATCGTAGCTCTTTATATGTATCGCTTAAGGCCGGGTAAGATCCTTGAGGCATCGCTCATCGGTGTAGCGATAGTTACCGCCGGCGTAGTAATAGGCGAACCATTATCAAAAACAGCTTTGGGCTCTTATTTTCTTCTCTCTAAACCCGCGCTTTCCGTAATACTCCCTATTTACGGCCTTATCGCCTCCATCCTACCTGTATGGCTGCTTCTCTGCCCGCGTGATTATTTAAGCTC
>JAPLLP010000182.1 GCA_026387515.1 Candidatus Omnitrophota bacterium
GCCGCTCGCGCACCAGGTTGATAATATCGGTAAGTTGGGCTAATCCTTCCAAAGAGAAGCGGCTCGCCTCTACCGGGATTATCGCTTCGTTGGCCGCGCGTATGGCGTTTATGGTCAGTATGCCCAGGTTAGGCGGGCAATCAATGAGTATATAGTCATAGGTGGCTTTAAAATCGTTCAGGGTTTCCCAGAGGCGGGATTCCCGGCTTATTTCGCCTGTAAGTTCCTGGTCGAGAGTGCTTAAGATCATGCTGGATGGGGCGATGTCAAAACCGTTATCCACGTTTTTGATTATGTCGGCAAGCCTGGTTTTCCTATTGGTGATTTTGGATAGGACGTTATAGATACTTAGGTCGTATTTTATATTAAGGCCTAAAGTCGCGTGCGCCTGCGGGTCCAGGTCGATCAAAAGAACCTTCCTGTTGCTTGTTGCCAGGCTTGCAGCTAAATTTATTGCGGTGGTTGTCTTGCCACATCCTCCCTTTTGATTCGTGATAGCGATTATGCGCATCTAACCTCCTCCTTGTCTAGAAAGACAACACCCGCGCTAATGAAGCGCGGGGTGCCTTAGCGCAGAAACTTTACGTTATCAATATAAACAACACCGTTTTTTTCTTTTACGTTCCACTCTTCAACTACAAAAGAAATCGTGCGCATACATGACCAGTCAGCTATATTCTTAAAATCATCCAACTTTACCTGATAGGTTTGCCAACGGCCGGGTATATTTCTGAAATAGGCCTCGGAGCGTTCATTGTAGATATTAGTGAATTCTACCCGCAGGTTGATATTGTTAAAAACGCCTGTTTTTCTTACGGAAAATTCAAGCGCCTTGAATTTGAGCATGTTCAGATTATTGAGGCTTATGGTGCAGATTTCTTTTTTTGCGGGATTAAAATTAAAATTTATTTTTATCGGTTCATTGCTTATGATCAGGGCGATTTGGGCGTTCTTCGGGATCTTGTATTCCCGGAAAATGGACCCCATAAAGAGGATTACGGCCGCTAGCGCCACAGAACCGCCAATAAAAATAGGCGATTTAAAGACACTGCTTTTTTTGGCCTGTTTTTTGGAATTTATTGAGGCGTCAAGGTAAATCTTGGCGAGGTGTTCGTAGATATCCTTCTTATCCATAATACACAATATATAGCATAAAACTTCTTTGTTGTCAATAGGTTTAGTGGTTACAAAGAAAATAAGTCAAAGCGGATATAGCTGCCGCGCAGGGGATGGTTAATATCCAGGCCCAGATGATACTGCCGGCAACCCCCCAGCGCACCGCGCTGATGCGTTTTAATGAGCCAATGCCCACGATGGCGCCGGTGATAGTATGTGTGGTGCTTACGGGGATGCCGAGTGCGGTTGAGAAAAATAAAGTGATCGCCGCTCCCAATTCCGCGCAGAATCCGTCTACCGGCTTAAGCTTGACTATTTTCTGCCCCATAGTTTTTACGATGCGCCAACCACCGAACACTGTGCCTAATGAAATGGCGCTGTAACATGCAAAGACTACCCAAAGCGGGATGTGAAATTTATTACCCAGGAGGCCCGCGCTAAAAAGCAGGCTGGCAATAATACCCATGGTTTTTTGCGCGTCATTTCCGCCGTGGCCCATACTGTAAAATGCGGCGGATACTAATTGGCCTTTTCTGAATATGTGGTCAACTTTAAGCGGCGCGCTTCTTCTGAATGTCCAATAAACAACACAACCTATTGCCAGGCCCAGGATAAGTCCGACCATTGGAGAGATGAATATAAAAGCTACGGTTTTGATAATACCTTTGTATACCAGTGCGTGCGGTCCTGCCTTGACCAAACCTGCCCCGATCATTCCTCCGATAAGCGCGTGGGAAGAACTGGTGGGTAGCCCGAAATACCAGGTGATGATATTCCAGCCGCAGGCGCCGACCAGCGTGCCAAAGATAACGCCCTTATCTACAATGGCGATATCAATTATCCCCTTGCCTATAGTATTGGCGACATGCAGCCCAAAGATCATGAAAGCGGCGAAATTGAAAAACGCAGCCCAGACTACAGCGATACGCGGCGTCAGCACCCGGGTTGAGACAATGGTGGCGATGGAATTGGCGGAGTCGTGAAAACCGTTTAGAAAATCAAAAACAAGCGCGAGGGCGATCAGAAAGAATATTCCGAGGGTCATGGATTAATTAGGCCTGTTTTAGGAGGATTCCGTTGATTACGTGGGTTACGTCTTCGCATATATCCAGGACAGTTTCAGCGTCCTGATATATCTCTTTCAGCTTCATAACGCTAATGGGATCGTTTTTAGACTTTTCAAATAAATCCGCAAGGATTGTGTCCCTCATGGTATCACCGACGTTTTCCAGGCGGTTTATTTCAACGCATGATTCTTGTATGGATTTGGTATTTTTCATATGGCGCAGGCCTTTTACCGTTGAGGATACGGCATTTACTGATTCCTCGATCACGGCAGCGAATTCAATAAGGTGGTCATCTATAGAGGTAAGTTTGTAGATCTTCAGTCTGCTGACGATAGTGTTAAGCATATCGATTACGTCGTCTAGCTCTTTGGCCAGGGCGTGTATATCTTCCCGGTCAAAGGGTGTGATAAAGGTTTTATTAAGGTGTTCGATGATATCGTGCGCGACGTCATCTCCCTTGTGCTCGATTGCCTCCATCTTCTCCAGGGAGGCATCGGTTACGGCTCCTTTGGAAGCTATCTCTTTAAAAAAGAGCGCAGCTTCCACGGCACAGTTGGCCTGTTTGTCAAAAAGGTCAAAAAAATTGAATTCTTTGGGTAAAAATTTCGCGAACATGCTTGTCTCCTTCACACTGGTGAACACTGGCCCAATTCCGATCTGGGCCAGGTGTCCTATTAGCGCGGGGTGTATATTATTCTTATCAATTATATATCATTAAATAGGTTATGCAAGGATTCTTTCTATATCGGGCGGGATAAATAGCCGGGGATTTCTTTACCTATTATGGTATAGAAATTTGTCAAATGCATACGAAAGAGCCGGTCAAAATCCTCTTCGTTATCGCCATACCACCAGAACCAGTCGCTGCCTTCTAAGATATACATCTGTTTCCATGCTAGCTGACGTTTTTCTTCTGGTAGCTGAGAATTGACAGCTGATAGCTCTTTGCGCGCCTTGGCCAGATATTCCCAGGCTTTGACTTTTATGGGGTGGCCGATCCATTTTCCGAATTCAGAATATATCCAGGAGCCGGCAGCCAGGCGTTTGATTTCGTGGGTGGCCGCGTGGTTTTTAAGATATTCGCTGACCGTTACTACCTTTAAAAACGGGGCATCTGATAATCCCTGGTAAAGGCGGTTCAGAAAGTCGTGCCCGTCATTAGCGTAATATTCCCAGGCGTTTTCTCCGTCCATGGCAATAGTGACCAGGATGTCTTTATCTTTGAAGCTCTGGGCAATGGCTTCTAGGTGTTTTAGGAAATCAGCCGCCGCGTCTTTTGCCTGCCAGCGGTGATAAACAAAACCGATCATGTCGGAAAGGTTACGGTCGCGGAAGATTATGTTTAAGTTGCCGTCTTTTCTTTTTAAAAGATGCGGTTGATAAAGCAGCCCGGTATCGCGCTTTTTTAATTTTAAAGATTTAAAAAGCATCCCTTCGTCAGTAACGATCCAGTTTATGCCGGCTTGAATGATAAAGGGTAGAATATGTTCGCTTACTGCTT
The DNA here is from genome assembly GCA_026387515.1 of Candidatus Omnitrophota bacterium. Next base: position 3,685 of record JAPLLP010000182.1, read on the forward strand.
CTTCGGAAGGCCACATGCCCTGCGGGGCAACGCCGAACCTGGTAAGATAAAATTTCACCGCTTCATCAATCTGGGCCTTGGCGTCCTCCGGCCAGGAAAACTGGGTGTGCGGCAGGACGGTCTTTATATTGGCCACCTTGGCGATCCTAGTGTTGTAGAGCAGCGGTAAAATCGGGTGATAATAGGGGTTGGCAGTTACCTCTATCTGGCCTGAGGAAATAGCCTTTTTGTAGCCGGGTATGATGTTTTTAAGGATATCTATTTGTTTATCTAAGACTATATATTTGTCTTCTTCGGTATAAAAACGTGCCTTGCGCACTAACTTACTTAATTCCGGCATCTCTTCCCTAAAAAACGGGTCAATCCAGCTCAAATTAAACCACACCTGTAGGTCTAGATAATCCGCTACGCTGAATTCTTTTTTTGCCTGTTCTTTAAAAAATAATTCATAATAACGCGGGTGCATGGCAATTACCCGCTCCTTGTTAATGGAGAAGAATCTGTCTAAGATAAACTTTTTGTCTTCGTCTGCCAATTTGTCCGCCGGTTTATACGAGAGCTCCAGGAATTTATCTTTCACCGTGCCGTTTATATAATCTTCCACCTGTTCCACTAATGAAGGCACCAGGTTAAAGGTGAGATGGACTTTTGGGTATTTCTCAACCAGGAGTACCATATCCAGGTAATCTTTAATTCCGTGAAGGCGCACCCAGGGAAGGCTGGTCTCTCCGGTCAGGAGGTCCTTATAATACGGTTGGTGCATATGGAAGATAAAGGCGAGATTTAGCATATTAAGAAATTTAAAAAAATACCCTCAGGGGATTGCTCCCCCGAGGGTAGGGGTGTTTCTACGTAAGTTGTATTAGAATGTAACCTTCATGGAGCCGATTACCTGCTTGGCAGTATCTTTGTTTTGATCTTTGTTGAATGCTGCACCAGGAATAAAGGCGCCAGCGTTTAAACCAAACTGCACATCGCTAGTGTAATCATAGGTAACGCCCAGGTCGATTTCCTGACCTAATGACTTAGTGCCGCCTTTCATGGCATAGGTTGGGTCACCATTAACACCGCTGAGATTAACCGCAGCGAGGCTGATCATTCCGTCAGATGGAAACACCTTGTTCAGCATCAGGTAGTAATAGCTTAAACCTACCCTTACATCCTGTATGGGGGCTATACTACCGTTTACATTGAACAACTGTGCGTTTGAGTAGCCTAAGATCTTGTTGAATAGGGTTCCGCTTGCCTGATCTTCAGACATAGAATCCCATCCATGCCAAGTGCCGTTGCTGCTCTTATATTTCTCACCAGAAAGATAGGTATAGCTGCCACCGATTAATGGCTTGAATTTCTTGTCAGACATAGCATAGTTTCCTATTGCCTGAAGCGCATAGGCGTTAACTTTCTTGACCACGTTAGAAGTTGTGTTCTCATTAGGATACAGGGTTGTGTTTACCAGATGTTCTCCATACTGGAACGCGCCTTCAAGGCCTAATGAGAGGTTCTTGATTCCGGTGAAAGTAGCCTTGGCGCCAGAGGTGAATAAATTTTCTGATTTCATAGATACGACACCGGTTAAACCAGGATCGCGTTTCCTTGCCCAGGTGTAGGCTTCGGCATTGAGGTCCTTGTTCACCGTATAGCCGGCATTAATACCATAGAGAGTGCTATCATCGAATGCGTCTACGCTGCCTTCACTGATCTTTGACCAGACCAGGTCAATTACCAGCGGATCATAATTCAATACCGCCTTGATGGCATCAATTGACTTGCGTAAGCTGAGGTCATCCATTGATTTTGGCAGTATTGTACCTGCGGTAGCTGCTGTGGTGCTATGGCCAGCGCAGATAGCATTGGTATCCGGGTCACCGATAATGAACCCATTACCATATCTTAATTCCTGACGGCCGATAGTCAATGACAGAGGTGAATACAGGAATTCTTTCAAGGTTACATAGGCGAGGTCAATATCAATATCTGTACTTGTGGAACTCTCGCTTGTTTGAAGGACTCTTTCGCTTAGCAGTCTTACGGTTGCCATTACATTATCCGTGAGGTCTGCCTCAACCTTGACGCGAGTCTGAATAAGCCCAGCGCGGATCTTTCTGCCGAACTCAACTTCGTCAGCAGGGGTCCTCCTCTGGCTCAGGGTCAAGTTATTACGTGCTACGCCTTGTACGGTAATATCACCGCTTACCTTCACATTCTGCACCTCTGCGTATGCGGCTATAGTTAAGCCAGCCACAAGCGCTAAGGCTAGAACTATTATTAATTGTTTCCTCATTTCTTATCCTCCTTTAAAAATCCAATTGAATTATATTATTAACTAGGGTTTTAAAAAATTATCTCCTAGAATATTGCTCTATAAGTATATCACTGGATTATCCTGACCTCAGGCTTTGAATTTTTTCACCTCCCTTCTTCCTAAAATTAAAGCCAGCTCCAATGGTATATCC
>JAPLLP010000296.1 GCA_026387515.1 Candidatus Omnitrophota bacterium
AAAATCGCCTGTCGCAATTTCAACTCCCAAACGAGTTTGCGGATGTCCCCATTTCCCTAATGTATTCTCTGTAAAATATAGCCTTATACGGGTATCTTTAAGAGACATCACCATATTTTCGACCATGTCATTTTTTCCGTCGCAAAATACAATTGCTTCATAATTTTTATGGCTTTGTTGAGGAAGATATGCCGATAAAAGCCTTTTTAATTTCACCAAATGATCGGATTGCTCATCTTTACTTAGAGTAGGTATTATTATTGATACTTTTTTATCACTTATATGCAGCTTCTTCGATCTAAACGCTAGAAAAATATAGTTTCTTAATTGAAATCGACAAGTATTTAAGCTTTTGATCAGATAGGGATACGCTCTACGAAGGTTATCTTTTCTCATGTGTTTAGTAGATTTCAATTAAAATGCTTTATTATTGGCATTTTTCGTACGTTCAGTCTCCTCTTTTCCGATTTCCGTAACTCTTTACGCTACAAATAATTAATCTCTATTATACCACTCCCTTAACGAGTGTAAATCCCGAGTGAAACAATTTAAACCTCGCTTATATAATGCCCATCTGGCAACTTTGATATATTATCGATCGTATGCTGGATAAACATGGGAGGACGTCTTCCCTTGCGGGACCGATTGGATAGAATCTACCTGAATCGTTATTTGGCAGAACCGATACTTCTCGCTACATTGTTTACAACAAATCTAACTTCTTTAAAACTCAACAAAGGATGCAAAGGCAAAGTAACCTCGTGCCTTCCAACAAATTCTGTTATTGGTAAATACCCCTCCTTTAGCCCAAACCTTTTTTTATAATAACTGAATAAGTGGATTGGGGTATAATGGATACTTGTCTGGATTCCCTTAACTTTAAGCTTATCCATGAATTTATTCCTTAAAACTTCTCCTGATAATAAAATAGGCATTATGTGATAGGATGATTTCTCTTTAAAATCTTTAAAAGGTATTGTTATTTCTTTAATATTCTTTAATTCTTTTTTATATAAATCAACAATCTTCTTTCTTTTATTATTGTTTTTATTCAATTTATTTAATTGAGCCATACCGATTGAAGAGGTAATCTCATTACCGCAGTAATTAAAGCCTAAATCAATAATATCGTAGCCTCTGGCGTATACTTTATGCCTGTTCCAAGTATGAGCAGTCATTCCACTACACCTCAATGAGTTAATTTTCTCTGAAAACGCATCATTATTAGTGACAATCATACCCCCTTCGCCAGTTACGATATTCTTGTTCGCAAAGAAGCTAAAGCAACCAATATCACCGATTGTTCCCGCTTTCTTTCCTTTGTATTCGGTCCCGGGTGCATGCGCAGCGTCTTCAATTACATATAATTTATGGTCTTTTGCGATTTTCATTATAGCGTCCATATCGCAAGGGTATCCTGCGTAGTGGACAACTGTAATTGCTTTAGTCTTTTTTGTTATCTTCTTAAGAATATCATCCGGTGATATATTAAAATCATCCAAAGAGGTTATGTCCGCGAAAACAGGCTTTGCTCCGCAATAAAGTATTGAATTTGCCGTCGCTACGAATGTAAGCGATGGACAGATAACTTCATCGCCCTCTTTAATACCCAGAACCTTATGAGCAATATGCAGCGCTGCCGTGCAGTTGTTCACTGCATAAGCATTTTTAATATTTAAATATTTTTTAAATCTATCCTCGAATTTCTCTGTTACTGGCCCCATGGAAAGCCATTTTGACTTCAAGACTCTGTTTACGGCCTCGACTTCCTCTTTTCCAAAATCAATATCTGACAAAAATATGTTTTTTCTCATTAAACAAAATTCCTCTCTTTGAAATAAAGCGCAACGTTGACTAGGCTGATCAACACCGGCACCTCCACCAGCGGCCCTATCACCGCGGCAAACGCGGCTCCGGAACCAATCCCAAAAACTGCCACCGCAACCGCTATCGCCAATTCGAAATTATTGCTTGCCGCGGTAAAAGACAATGTTGCCGTTTTTGCATAACCGGCATTAAATTTTTTACCCATATAAAACGATACCAAAAACATTACTACGAAATAAATAAGAAGCGGTATAGCAATACGAATAACATCTAATGGAATTTTCACGATATATTCGCCTTTAAGCGAAAACATTACCACAATAGTAAATAG
>JAPLLP010000085.1:0-1888 GCA_026387515.1 Candidatus Omnitrophota bacterium
GGGATGTTCATTTACGTGATGGTGCTAGACTTTATGGCCAGAAACACACTTAAGGGCATGGAGACCACTTCTTTTGCCTTTCTCTGCAGTGTCAGTAACCTGGCCTTGGTCTCAAGCGACCTTTCCGGGGCATTCCTCTTGCACAGGATCGGCCTGCAGTGGTTGATCATAATATCAGCCATAACGAGTTTTCTCTGTCTGCCGTTAATCAAAAAGATTGAATAAACGCACAGATTGTGGTAAATTAAAAAAGTTATGTTCTCCAATAGAAACTTCCAGATTGCCCTGATAATTTCTCTTTGCTGCCACGGTGTTGTCTTATCTCAAAATCCTAATTTCGCGTTTTTTACCTCCGGTAATATAAAACATGCAGCCGAGGTAAGATATATAAAACCGGCTAAAGAGGTGAAACCGCCGCCGAAATTTCCCGCACAGTACGGTTCGCACAAAATACCCCTGCCTAACTCCGTAAATATCAGGCCTAGGAATATGTTAAATCAAAATCAGAAAGATATTATAAGTATGCGCGAGCCGGTAATGCTTAAACCTACTGTCTCTAAACCGGACATTATCGCGGTGAAGAAGAAAATTACCCTTCCTCCGATTGACCTGGATAAAATAAATAACCCTTCTTATGTCAGTTACTACCAGATCGTGCGCGAAAAAATCCGGCGCACCGCCTACCAGAACTACACCCGCACCGAACAGGGAGAAGTATTTCTTTCCTTTGTCATTTCTAGCGACGGCTATATTAAGGAGATCCGGGTAGTGGAAGATAAATCGTCATCCAATCCCTATCTCTTAGAGACGTCCGTGAAAAGCATAAAGGGCGCCGCACCTTTCCCGAATTTCCCCAAAGAACTGGATTACCAACAGTTATCCTTCAATGTGGTAATATCTTATGAGGTAGGAGATTAAATTAGGTGCTTCGCCTTCTGCGAAGAAAGCGCTTTCCTTGACACTATCTGTTCTGTATGTTATACTTAAGACTTAAATTATCACACCCGGCCCTATCGGATGGGCCGGTGTCCACTACTGTGGAGGAGGTACTATGTTGCTCGACTTGTTGAAGCGTTTTAACTGGGTCGATATTTTTATTATAATAGCAGTATTTCGAATATGTTATGTCTCGGTAAAGCGTGGTTTTATCATTGAGGTATTTAAGCTACTAGGGACGATACTGGCTATCTATCTATCGCTGCATTATTATTCATTTCTGGCTGATTATCTGAACGACCGTTTCAGCATAACCGTGGTGCCGCTAGAATTCTTGGATTTTTTATGCTTTGTGGTACTGGCTATAGTGGGCTATTGCGTTTTTATAATCTTGCGCGAAGGAATTACCAGATTCATCAAGTCTGAGGCTGCTCCCAGACTAAATCAATGGGGAGGATTAGTAATCGGCGCAATACGCTCATTCGTATTATTAAGCCTTATCATGTTTATGCTGCTTATTTCAACACTGACTTATTTAAACACCAGCGTGCACAAGGCCTATTTTGCACCAAGCGTATTTCGTATCGCCCCGGGCATATATTCAAACCTATGGAACACGGTGATGTCCAAATTCATGTTTGGGGAAAAATATAATACTTCTGTCACAGAGATTGAGGGATCTTTTAACGAATGAAATTATCTTATCTCTATAATCAAGTCGTAAAATTAGGCAAGCAGCGCGATCCCCGAAAAAACAAGAGCTTTACTCATTTCGAAGATTCGGCAGTGCTTTACGGTAAGGGCAATACCGAAGTAAAGAGTATTATGGTAGGTATTGATATTGACTCCGGAGAGCTTATTGTCGCCGACAGGTTGCGTAAAGAAAAGGGGTTGGATCTGGTGATCAGCCATCATCCTCAAGGTTCGGCCTACGCCTCGTTTTACCGGGTAA
>JAPLLP010000085.1:1914-7441 GCA_026387515.1 Candidatus Omnitrophota bacterium
TGGATATACGCATGCAAGAAGTTGAACGCAGGGTAATTTCTGGGAATCATATGCGTTCAGTGGATATAGCTAAAATACTGGATATGCCTTTTATGTGCGCGCACACCCCGGCCGACAACCACGTGGCATATTTTTTGCAACAGTTAATGAATAAGTGTAAGCCCAAGACAGTTCAGAATATCGTCGATATACTGATGGAGATACCGGAATACAAGGATGCCGAAAAAAATCTTGCCGGCCCCAGGATAATCCTGGGTTCGCCGCACCGTCAGGCAGGCAGGATATCTCTTGAGATGACCGGAGGGACTGAAGGGCCCAAAGATATATTTGATAAATTATATAAATCCGGAGTAAGGACTCTCGTGTCCATGCATCTAAGTGAAGAACATTTTAAGAAGGTGAGGGACGCAAACTTAAACGTAGTTATTGCCGGCCATATATCCAGCGATACGCTGGGGATAAACCTGCTTTTAGATAGGATCGAAACAACTGCGCGCGAAAAACTCCAAACCGTTAGTTGCTCTGGTTTCCGCAGAATAAGAAGGAATTAAACGCCAAATATTATGCCTGGACGCATTCCGGAAAATATCCTGGAAGAGATTTTAAACCGCCTGGATATAGTCGAGATTATTTCCGGCTATATCCCGCTTAAAAGGGCAGGCCGTAATTTTAAGACCAATTGCCCTTTTCATCACGAGAAAACGCCTTCTTTTGTTATTTCTCCGGAGCGCCAGATCTATCATTGTTTTGGCTGCGGAGAAAGCGGGAACGCCTTTAAGTTTCTCATGCGTTATGAACGCATGGATTTTATGGAGGCGGTTGAGACCTTGGCCAGGAAGGCGGGGGTTAACCTGCCGGAAAAGGAGAGCCGTGATCATAAAACTGAAGGTTTAGTCACTCAGCTCTACAAGGTTAATGAATTGGCTGCGCTTTTTTATGAAGAGAACTTAAAAAGCGCAAGCGGCACAGGCGCCAGAAATTATCTCTCTAAACGCGGGATAAAAGAAGAAACGGTTAAATCATTCAAATTGGGTTTTGCTGCGGACAGATGGGATGCCTTGATCACCTTCATGCGGCAAAAAGGCGTACCTTTATCGCTTCTGGAAAAAGCAGGGCTCATTTTGCCTAAGGAAAGCGGCGGGTTCTACGACCGTTTTCGTAGTCGCATAATCTTTCCGGTCTTTGATATAAAATCAAGGGTCATAGGTTTTGGCGCGCGGGTCATGGATGAAACGCTGCCTAAATACATCAATTCTCCCGAGACACCTATCTATATTAAGGGCAATAACCTTTATGGTATGCATCAGGCCAAAGATGCTATCAGAGATTTGGATTTTGTGGCAGTGGTAGAGGGGTATCTTGATTTTATTATCCCCTACCAGGAGGGCCAGCAAAATATTGTGGCCTCCCTGGGCACGGCCCTGACCCAACATCAGGCCAGGATAATGACCCAACATCAGGCCAGGATAATCAAACGTTATACCCATAATGTAGTAATGATCTATGATTCGGACTTGGCCGGCCAGCTGGCTACCCTGCGTTCCCTGGACATTTTTATCGAAGAGGGAATGAATGTCAAGGTAGTCTGTCTCCCTGAAGGGTTGGATCCGGACCTATTTGTACGTAAAAATGGTTTTGAGGGACTTAAGAAAAAGATAGAAGATGCTGAGGGCTTATTTGATTTTAAGATAGACATCTTAAAAACGCGTTATAACGTCAATGAAATCGAAGGCAGGGCCAAGATCGCACATGATATGCTAACCAGCATAAATAAATTTACTAACGCGGTGCTGCGTTCTGAATACACCAGGCGTTTAGCCGAGGAATTAAAGATTAAAGAGGAAGCGCTTCTTGAGGATTTAAGAAATATCAAGAAAGAACCGCGTAGCTCCGAAACCAGCATTCACCTTCCCAGGAAGCCGCTTGCGGTAAATCCGACGGAAAAAATGCTGCTTAAGCTTTTGCTTGAAGAAAACAACCTGATAAATCAGATAAAAGAGGACCTGGAGCCGGGTGATTTCCAGGACGAGCGGATATGGCGCATTGCCTCGCTTATGTTTGATTTTGTGGCCCAAGGTAAAGAAATAAAAGCAAGCAGCCTATTGAATTATATCGATGACGAAGTCGCTTACGAAGTGGTGTGCGAATCTGCACTCCCTGAGGAATTGAGCTTTATAGATAAAGAAAAGATGGCCATTGATTGCGTCAGGCGCATGAAGACCCACCGGTTAAGAAATGAAAGGCAATTATTGCACGAGAAAATTACGGCAGCGGAAAACTCAGGCGATCAGGAAAACTTACAACACCTAATGCGTCAGTTCCACGAACTAATAAAGAGGAAATAAAAAATGAAAAAAAAGGAATACACCAAGAAAGATGTGGAGAAGATTATCGCCCTGGGAAGACAGAAAGGGTTCTTGACCTACGATGAGGTGAATGACCTTTTGCCTGAGAACGTAACCTCTTCCGAAGAGATAGACCAGATTTTCGATATCCTGGGGAACGAAGATATACGCATTGTGGAAAACGAAAAAGAGATGGAAAAAGATACGGAAAAAGTCACCGTGACCATCAAGGAAGAAGTCTTGAAGGAAGAGATTTCCCGCGAAGACATGCTTACCGAACAGGCCAAGATAGAAGAGCGTTTCTTCCCGCTTGATGACCCGGTCAAGATGTATCTTAAGCAGATGGGCTCCATATCTCTACTTTCTCGCGAAAACGAGATCGATCTGGCTAAAAAGATCGAAGAGGCTGATGAAAAATTCAAACTAGCAGTATTAGCTACCTATTTTGCCCGCCAAGAGGTGTTAGGAGTGGCAAATAATATATTAGAAGGTAAAATAAACGTTGAAGAAGTGGCAAAAGAAGATTTCAGGGCAAAAAAAGGAGACTCGCTCAACAGGATAAAGAGGGTCAGTAACCGTCTTAAGAATACGCGGAGCGTCTCAAAAAGCATTGACTTGATCTCGCTGTATAATTTTACCACTTCGGTAATCGAACAGGCCGCGCGTAAGGAAGCCCGTCTTATAAAGGAGCTTGAGCATATTCAGAGAAAAGATAAAGCAAGCCTTTTACGCAAGAAACAGATTATTAAGATGCTAGGGGATCCTTTATCTAAACTTAAGGAGCAGATAAAGCTAATCCGCTCCACGCATATAAAGTTCAGCCGGACTAAAAAGAGGCTGGTAGAGGCTAACCTCAGGTTAGTGGTAAGCATTGCAAAAAAATATACCAACCGCGGGCTTTCATTTCTAGATTTGATACAGGAAGGCAATATCGGCCTTATGCGGGCGGTTGAAAAATTCGAATATAAGAGAGGCTATAAGTTCTCAACCTACGCTACCTGGTGGATCAGGCAGGCGATTACCCGCTCCATTGCCGACCAGGCGCGCACCATCAGGATTCCGGTGCATATGACCGAAACTATAAACAAAATTATCCGTTATTCGCGTATTTTTGTCCAGCAGAACGGCCGGGAACCTAGTCCCGAAGAGATATCCCAAAAAATGCGCCTTCCGCAGGAAAAAGTCAAGTCTATCCTTAAGATCGCCCAGGAGCCGATATCGTTGCAGATGCCCATCGGAGACGAAGGTGATACGCATTTCGGAGATTTTATCCAGGATAAAAAAGCGGTCTCTCCCGCGAATGCCACCGTGCACTCTATGTTAAAAGACGAGATGAATTCCGCGTTATCCACCCTTACCGAACGGGAGAAAAAAATCCTGGTTTTGCGTTTTGGCATCACCGACGGCTGCCCACGGACGCTTGAAGAAGTAGGCAACGTATTCAGGGTTACTCGCGAAAGGGTAAGGCAGATCGAGGCAAAGGCCCTTAAGAAGCTGCGCCATCCCACGCGTTCGCGCCGTTTGCGCTCTTTCCTGGATATGACTTTGGCGCACCAACGCGAATACTAACCTCAATTCCGCCATAAATTTATTCTTGCCCCAGGCTCAATTTTATGCTATTGTAATTAACTTACGGGCCCATAGCTCAGTCGGTTAGAGCAGTTGACTCATAATCAATTGGTCCGGGGTTCGAGTCCCTGTGGGCCCATGAGGGCGCATAGCTCAGTTGGTTAGAGCGCTACACTCACATTGTAGAGGCCATAGGTTCAAGTCCTATTGCGCCCACCATTATACTAGCGCCCCGCGCTAATAACACCTGGCCCAGATAGGATTTGGGCCAGTGTCCACTGCTGTGGAGGAGGATGAATTTGACGACTGTTGATTTGAAGCTTGAGATATGCAACCTGGTGAAGCTGCAGAAGATCGATTCGGAAATTTATACCTTGAGCGAAGAAAAGGCGGGTAAGCCTGAGGAGATAAAATCAGCTGAGGCTTCTTATGAGGCGAAGAAAACACATATGCAGGAGCTGGAACAGGTCGCCTTAGATCTGCAGAAAAAAAGAAAAGAAGAAGAGCTGACCCTGGGAACAAACGAAGAAAACAGGAAAAAGTTACAAAGCCAGCTTTATTCCCTGAAAACCAATAAAGAATACCAGACTATGCTTCAAGAGATCGATGGCTCCAAGGCAGATGCCTCGGTTATCGAAGACAGGATATTGCGCCTTTTTGAAGAAAATGACAAATTTAAAATAGAAATAGAAAAGGAAAAGGGAGTCTTAGAGGAAGAAGAAAAAATTTTAAACGCGAATAAAAAGAAAATAGATGACCGCGTCAAAGAGATAGATGACCGCCTGGCACAACTCCAGGCGCAGAGAAAACAGGTCACCCCCAATATCGGCGCTAAGGTGCTTGTTCAGTATGAGCGGATCTTGGCAAACCGTGACGGACTGGCGATTGTAGGCGTTGGGACTGAAACCTGTATGGGATGCAACATGCAGGTGCCTCCGCAGGTAATTAATCTTATCAAGATGTACAACCGCCTGATCACTTGCGAAGTCTGCAATAGAATATTATACGTGCCCGAGGATATAAATGAACAGGCTTGAGATTTATATTGACGGCGCTTCCAAGGGAAATCCCGGCCCGGCAGGAGTAGGCGTAGTGATCTGCCGAAAAGGAGCAGTGGTAAAGAACATATCGCGTTATATCGGCACAGCCACCAACAACTTTGCTGAGTATAACGCGCTTATATTTGGCCTGGAAGAAGCCTTGATACTCAAGGCGGAGTCGCTAGTGATTTATTCGGATAGCCAGCTGGTGTGCCGGCAGATAAAAAAAGAATATAAAGTAAAAAGCATTAATATTATTGGGTTATACAACCAGGCCCAAAGATTACTTTCTGCTTTCAAAGAGATTTCCATAAAAAATATTCCGCGTGAAGAAAATCGCGGCGCGGATAAATTGGCAAATCTAGCGGTTAAGAATATGGGCGGATAGAACGTAGCTGCTCGCAATTTTTTGCGAGAGGAAAGTCCGAGCTCCATAAGGGCAAGCGTAGTGGGGAACGCCCACCTGGCCTACTCGTAAGCAGGCCAAGGATTAGAGCTACAGAGACGAGCTTCCCGATCGGGAAGGTGAAACGACGCAATCTCTACGCGGAGCAAGGCCAAATAGGAGGTGAG
>JAPLLP010000029.1:0-665 GCA_026387515.1 Candidatus Omnitrophota bacterium
AAGACAGCTTGCGAGAGCTTCGAAAATACAATCTGCGGCTTATTTTAGCATATCAACAGAGAGAACAGCTTAGCGACTCAATCAAATTCGCTCTGGGCAATGTCGGTACAATGATAGTCCTCGGGCTCGATTGGGATAATGCCCAGCGGGCCTTCAAAGAATTTTATGGCCGGATAGAACCCAATGAACTTATGATGCGTAACCCTGGTGATGGTTTTGTCAAGATGGATAATGATATTATCAACATAAAAACATTTCCACCTAAGAAAGTAAATGGCAACGGCTTCAGGGATGAGATTATCCGGCGTTCACATGAGCTTTATTACGTAAAGATCGACAAGGATGAAATGGCTAGCACTATTCCATCTCAAGAGTGCGTTACGAAAAAGAAAAAAGCAGTTTATGACGAAATTTAACCATGGAGGCATCTAATGGCAAATCTTAATCGGATGTTAGAATTATTAGATGAAGTTAATATTACCAATGTCGTAGGCATGAAACACGATATCGCGCGAGAACAGTATGTCGTAACAAGACGCACCGTGGATTCTTACGCACAATTTAACGAAGAAATAACCAGATTTGTGCAGTATCAGTTGCACGCTACGCTCGGCAATACAGCTATTCCGCAGTACATGGCTTCATCTCAGGCAGTTGGCATCATT
>JAPLLP010000029.1:697-1555 GCA_026387515.1 Candidatus Omnitrophota bacterium
ACAGGTATCCGCGGCGGCCTAAGAGCGGTAATTGATACTCTGTATCAAGCGATAAAAAAGGAAGAGGAAGAATCTTATGTGGAATATATTTTGCGCACAGAGGTTGATCCGCTTTCTTTCGAAGACAGGGCACAGCTTATGCAGGCGTATTTAAGCCGGTTCGGGCATAACTTCCCTCAAGGGATAAGGGTGCCGACAGCCTATGAGCTTGCCGGTAATTACGAGAACATAATCCGTATGCATACGGAAGTAATAAACGCAATCCGTATGGGCATAAGAAGACACTAAAAAAGAGGTGTGCCATGTTGAAATGTATTCATAAAACGCCGGTATTTAGTGAAAAGTTAATAAAATTTTCCACAGATTTTCACCGTCACTATCTACTCTTCGGGGAGAATAAAGCACATCTTTATGATGTTGATGGCAATGCCCTTAGCCAGTTTGAGTGCAAGGGCGGTATGCGGGAAGGTGTCTTTGCAGACAACAGGGCAATAGTAGCCACAAATGAGGGTACGTTAAATTTCTATAATATTAAGGAGAGGACTAGCAAAATCGTGAAGAGGTCAGCCCATGGTTTACTTCCTGGTCCGAGCTTCGCTTCCTTTTATATAGTAACCCATAGAGGAAGAGGTCTTGATCTTGCGCTTATCGGCTCAACAGAAAAGAATCCGGTTCTTAGGATGGATGGGGTGAGTAGCATTTTCTCAGGATTAAAAAGGTTCTTTACGGGGGTAATAGAGCCTTCCGAACTTTCGATATCGCATTCCAAGTCCAAAAGCTACATCTGCAACAAGACTAATAAGGTATTCATTTATTACGGAAGTAAATTGGATAAAACGTTGGATGGTTTCCCGTTAC
>JAPLLP010000050.1:0-1001 GCA_026387515.1 Candidatus Omnitrophota bacterium
GCTGGTATGGTTTTAACGCAGGGAGCGCATTGGCAGTAAACGGAATTGCAGTAAGCGCTTTTATTACTACTAATACTGCAGCAGCTGCCGCTGGTTTAAGCTGGGCATTGTTGGAATGGATACGTAATGGTAAGCCTACGGTCTTTGGTATCGTAACCGGTTCGATTGCCGGATTGGCTACTGTTACTCCTGCTTCTGGATTTGTGAGTCCGATTTCAGCCATTATTATTGGTATTGCTGCAAGCATAGTTTGTTTTATTGCGGTTGCAGTAACTAAACCACGTTTTAGATATGATGATTCTTTGGATGCTTTTGGCGTGCATGGCGTCGGAGGGATACTTGGCACGCTTTTAACGGGGGTATTGGCTTCTAAAATAATCAACCCGTCTGGCGCAAACGGATTATTCTATGGTAATCCTAAACAGCTGCTGATACAATTAGTTGGGGTGGTAGCTGCAGTTAGTTACACTTTTATTGCCACTTTTGTTATTTATAAACTAGTAGATATCTTTTTTAGGATGCGTGTAAGCGAGAAGGATGAGTTAGTTGGTCTTGATCTTACTCAACACCGTGAACGCGCCTATACTATTTTGGAATAGAAGAAGGATGACCCTGACCCGTTTCACTCGTCAGGACTCTAGTTGACAAAAGATTAAAGGAGGATCCATGAAATTAGTAATTGCCATAATTCAACCGTATAAATTAGAAGAGGTAAAAGAAGAGTTGTATAAAGCCGGAGTGAATTTGATTACTGTCAGCGAGGTCTTAGGCCATGGAAGGCAGAAAGGCGTTACCGAAGTTTATCGTGGGGCCAGAGAAACCGGTAATCTGTTGCGTAAGGTCCGCCTTGAGATTGCCGTAAATGATAATTATCTTGAACCGACAATTAAAGCAATAGTTAAAGGTGCTAAAACCGGTGAAACCGGAGACGGAAAGATCTTTGTTATTGATCTTAAAGAATGTGTTCGCATCCGTACGGAAGAGTATGGATCAGTTGCCAT
>JAPLLP010000050.1:1020-1610 GCA_026387515.1 Candidatus Omnitrophota bacterium
AACAGGTTACCAGAAGCTTGAGTTCTTTACTTGTAATTACAGAACAGGGGCGTTCTGGCACCTTAAAGAATGCCTCTTTTAATTTTTACGGCTTATGGTAGAATAAATAGACTATTTCGTTTAATACGCAAGGGGGGATAAATGAGCATAAGACAAAAAGTTTTATTCAAAATTAAAAGCGTAAAATTAGATAAAGTGGACGCGCCAAAGAAGGTTTCTACATATTTTGGGGAGAATACTTTTAGCATGGAGACTATGCAAAAGCATATCTCTAAAAATACTTTAGATGCGTTTAAAACCTGGATGTCTGAAGGTAAGACCATAACTTTGGCACAGGCAAACGAAATCGCCGATGCTATGAAAAAATGGGCGATTGATAAAGGCGCAACGTATTATACGCACTGGTTCCAGCCGATGACCGGGCTGACTGCTGAAAAGCATGATAGTTTTATTTCAATAATCGCCCCGGGTAAGGTAATTGAGAAATTTTCCGGCAATAAATTAATCCAGGGGGAACCTGATGCCTCAAGTTTTCCTTCAGGAGGTATTCGCTCTACATTTGAAGCCAGGGGTTATACTGCCTGGGACCC
>JAPLLP010000226.1 GCA_026387515.1 Candidatus Omnitrophota bacterium
AAAATAATAGAAGCCCTGACTAAACATGCAAAGTTAGAAAGGCAGATCGTCCTCTCCGACCATCTCGAATTAGATCTCGGCATTGATTCATTAGGCCGAGTGGAGCTGACGATGGCGTTAGAGCAGGCGCTTAACAGTCATATTCCTGATGAGGTCTTGGCTAAGGTCTCCACTGTTAAAGAACTTATTCTCGAGATAGAGAAATTGGCCCAAGGCCCAGAAGCTCAAGGAGGGACCATCGGGCAGGTCAAGATACAAATTTCATGGAATGAGGTCTTGAGTAAAGAGCCCGCCAAGGAGATGGTCAAAAAGCTATATATAGCGCCCAACTTCGCGGTAATTTTTGGGATGCTATTATTTACCAGCATGCTACGCCTCCTCTTTAGAATGGTCTGGCGGCTCAAGATCTCCGGAACGGAAAATATTCCGATAAATGGAAAATGCATCCTGTGCGTTAGTCACGGCAGCTACCTGGATGGTTTTATCGTTGCGGCCTCTGTGCCTGCAGGCTTACGCAAGAACCTTTACCTCGTCGGTTTTGAGACCTTTTTCGACCATTTCCTGATCAGGAATATCATAAAATATATCAGGGTCATTCTCATCGATCCGGGCATGCACTTTGTGGAGGCTATGCAAGCATCTTCTTATGTCCTTAAGAATAACAAGATGGTCTGTATCTTCCCCGAGGGAGAAAGAACTATAGACGGGGAGATAAAGGAATTCAAAAAAGGGGTCGGAATTTTGGCAAAAGAACTGAATGTTCCGCTGATTCCAGTATACATAGCAGGTTCATATGAATCCTGGCCCAGGACAAAACGGCTTCCGAAGCCGTATCCGATAAAAATAACTTTCGGAAAGTCTTTTGATTTTGAAGAACTTAAGAAGGAAGGATCACGGCTGGGGGCCAAAGATGATTATGAGGCGATAACCTTTGGTATAAGGGGAGAGGTCATAAAGCTCAAAGGTAAACAATGAAGGAGGGCGGAATGAAAAAATGTATTGGAATTTGCAGTTTGGTACTGCTGACAATGTTTGTTGTCGCTTCTATCAATCCCACGGATTGTTTTGCGTGGAGGCAGAAATATCAGCAAGAATTAACCGATAACCCGAAGCTTGAAGAGGCAAACAAACTTTATGAAACATCAATAAGGTGGATTGAAGATGGTGATGGTGTGCACGAGCCTGAAAGAGCGGCACAGTTTTATTCCAATGCAGAAGAGTACCTGAGAAGGACTATTTATGCACTAAAGGAGCTTGGGACAAAGTACGCTATTGACATCACTAAAGAGACCGACTTTTGCGAAAAGCTGCAGAGGGAGACGCATTCGAAGCAAGGGATGGCGAAGAGGGAATCAAAATAGGACCTAGCTACAAATGAAAAGAATGTTTTTAATATCAATTTTAATCTTGTTTTGCGCAGTAATCGCAAGCGACCCTGCATACGCCGAAGACGTAACAACCAGAATATCTCCTAAGGTAATGTCCAAGTCAGAGGCCAAGTTAAGGTCATCCATGAGGACGCTATGGGAGTCACGCGCAACATTGCTACGGGCTTACATTGTAAGCGAAATGAATGATTCTAAAGATGTACCTGAGGTCAGAGGTTGGCTAAGGAGGCCAAGGTAGAAGTTCTGGATCTAACTAAGGAGGCCAAGGTAGAAGTTCTGGATCTAACTAAGGAGGCCAAGGTAGAAGCCCTGGATCTCACTGAGAAAGCCAAGGTAGAAGCCCTGGATCTAACTGAGAAGGCCAAGGTAAAGGCCCTAAATCTCACCGAGACGGCCGGGGGGAAAGCTCCGGATCTCGCTAAGGATGCCAAGGTAGAAGCCCTGGATCTGACTGAGAAGGCCAAGGTAGAAGCCCTGTATCTCACTGAGAAAGCCAAGGTAGAAGCCCCGGGTCTGACTGAGAAAGCCAAGGTAGAAGCTAAAGATCTGACCGAGAAAGGCAATGAAGAAGCCCTGTATATCATTGGAAAACCTAAGGTAGAAGCCCTGAATCTCACTGAGAAGGCCAAGGAAAAAGCCCTGAATCTCACTGAGAAGGCCAAGAGAGAAGCCTTAGATCTAACTGAGACGGCTAAGGTGAAAGCCCTGGATCTAACTGATAAGGCCAGGGAAAAAGCCCCGGATCTCACTGAGAAGGCCAAGGTAAAGGCCCTGGACCTCACTGAGAAAGCCAGGGGCAAAGCCCAGGGTCTGAATAAAAAGGCCGCTGAAATAGCCAGGGATCTTATTGAGAAGGCCAAAAAAATAGCCAGGGATCTTATTGAGAAGGCCAAAAAAATAGCCAGGGATATGACTGAGAAGGCCAATAAAGAAGCCCTGGAAAGGGTTAAGAAAGAATGGTATAAAAATGCGTACAACTTGGCGGGTTTTTTTGCAATCCCGCACAACCAGACCAAGGAGGAATTAACGGATATTTTGTATAAGCACCTGGACTTTAAGATGGTAGAGATAGAGGCGATACTTAAGAAAGATGAAGTGAAGGATTTAGACTATTATGAGAAAGACCGGGCCCTTATGCTTATGTTTTCAGATATGCTAGTAGACGGCCTTGTAAAACAATTTCCCAATAGATTCAAGGAATAGAGAGAGGGAGGAGTACGCATGGGGATTATGAGAACAAAATGGACATCAGGGTTTCTGGCAGTTGCTTTTTTGCTCGCCGTACTGTCAATCCAGGGTTGCGCTACTCTGCGGCCACGTAAAGCAGTGCCGATGGATTTTACCGGAAAAGTTACGATTGACGGCATGCCGGATATACGTACCGATCTAGATGATCCCGATCCGGTCGTTATGCAGAAGAGCTTGATTGATTCATTTAGGCAAGAGGGCCTTGTTAACCTGCTTGGCATTAAGATCTATCCTGTGCTGGCCGTCTCAGGCGCCGGTGCTAACGGTGCTTATGGCGCAGGACTATTAAAAGGGTGGTCTAAGGAAGGCTCACGACCTATTTTTAAGATAATTACAGGTGTCTCGAGCGGATCTATCATCGCTCTTTACGCGTTTTTAGGCAAAGACTACGATGACGAACTTGAGAGATTTTTTACTATGACGTCTACCAAAGATGTAATGAGACAAAAAAATATATTCAGCATTTTATTTGGGGATTCTCTTATGGATACTGCTCCGCTGGCCAAAATGATCTCAGCCATTGTGAATGGGAAATTACTGGCAAGGGTTGCCGAAGAGCACAAGCGCGGCCGCAGGCTATTTGTGGGAACCGTGAACCTAGATGCGCAGGAATTTGTCGTATGGGACATGGGAGCGATTGCTTGTAAAGGCGGCTCCGATTCGCTGAAGTTATTTCGGAAAATAATTATGGCCTCAACCGCCCTGCCAA
Organism: Candidatus Omnitrophota bacterium; assembly: GCA_026387515.1. Next base: position 3,346 of record JAPLLP010000226.1, read on the forward strand.
TGACTTTTCCTCCCGTGCATTTTAAGGTGATTTCGGCGACCGGAGAGCTTTATGATGAGATGCATGTCGACGGCGCGACCATGAGAGGGGTCTTTTATATCGACCGGTTAACAAAAAACATGGAAGGAGCGGCTAAGGCCTTTGGCATAGATCCTTCAAGATACAGGCCGCAGATCTATATTTTAAGCAACAGTTATATGGCGCCGACCAGGCAACAGGTAGAGGATAGCCTGGTAGCTATAAGTATGCGCTCTCTTGATACGGTAGTGTCAGCGACGAGTAACGGGGATACCTACAGACTATATGCCTTTGCCAAGAAAAGGGGTTTGGATTTCAATTTAGCGTATATTCCGGACGATTTCAAGCCTCACCCAAAAGATTTTTTTGATACAAATGAGATGCGGAGGATGTTTAAGCGCGGATATGACGATGCGGTCAATGGATATAAGTGGCATAAGACGCCGCCCGGATATGCGGCAGAGGATGAAGCTGCAGAAAAAACCGAATGAAAAAGATGTTATGTCCGCCTCTAAAGGGCGGACATTTTGTATCTCTTTGTGCTATAAAGAGTCCCGCCATCAAAGTTGATTTAATGCTGAAGCGGGACGACGTTACTTAAATACGGAGAAGATGTGAATATTTTAGTCTTTAATTGCGGCAGCTCATCGTTAACCTATAAACTTTTCGAGGTGGAAGGAGCTAGAGACGCCAAAGTAATCCTTTCCGGGAAAGCGCATAGGGTTGGCGTAAAAGGAAAAGAGCCATCATTTATAGAGCACTATTTTCAAAAACAAGTTCACAAAGATACAACGTCTATCAGGAGTCACAATCAAGCAGCGGTCTTAATACTGCGCCACATAAATGAAAACGGAATAAGCATAGACTATATAGGCCACCGGTTTGTGAACGGTGGCGCCCACTTTAACAAATCGGTATTTATCGAGAAAGATGTCCTGAAAAAGCTGTATCTATGCCTACCGCTCGCGCCGATCCATAACCCGGTTATACTGGAAGTGATACAAGAATGCGCTAAAAAATTCCCACACATAAAACAGTATGTGACGTTCGATACCGCGTTCCATTCCTCGATACCATATTATGCATATACATATGCCCTGCCTAAAAAAATAATACAAAAATTCGGGTTTAGAAAATACGGTTTTCACGGGCTTTCTTATTCATATATCGCCAAAATTGTGCCTAAAATCTTAAGAGACCCTTCGAATAAAATAAAGATAGTGGCATGCCATCTAGGAACCGGCGGATCAAGCGTTGCCGCGATCGATGGTGGTGTATCCATAGACAATTCTATGGGTTATTCGCCACTGCCAGGCCATATTATGAGCACGCGATGCGGAGACATCGACCCGATGTTAGCTATATATCTGATGGCAACATATGGTTATAGGCCCGACTATCTTATGAACATGCTTAATAAAGAAAGCGGATTATTAGGCATCTCAGGGTTTTCAAGCGATATACGCGACATTATCCATCGCATAACAAAAGAAGGAGAGCAGGCATCACTCGCCCTGGATATGTATATACACCGACTGAAAAAATACATCGGTAGCTATATAGCAATACTTGGAGGGATCGATGCGCTGGTATTTACCGACGATATAGGATTACGTAGTCCTATTATAAGAGAAAAAGTGTGTGAGAATATGGAATGGTGCGGTATTGATCTTGATGAGCGATTAAATCGCAAAGCGGTCGGCGCCACTATTTCCATATTAAACACGAAGAGGTCACAGGTCAGCGTAGTCTCACTACCAACAGAAGAAGAGCTTGCCATATGCCTGGAGGGGCTAAAGCTACTGAGGTCAAAAAAATAATGATGATATTCGAACCGGATACACCGTTTATACGATGGCACATTATAGAGAATAAATGCCACTCACAAGGCAGGCTTATATTTGATGCCTCATGCCTTGAGAAGATCAGAAGGAAAATTTTAAGAATAAGTGATGGGAAAAAAATGGCCTTTGGTTATCTATTGCCTAACGGCGGAGAGGAGATTGATAAACCGGTTAGCCTGTTAAATGACAAGTCGCTGATAAAAATGGAAAGATGCGTTAGGCTTCTCCCGGAACATAACAATATCATTTATAAGACCGCAAATTATTTATCGACAAAATTTTCAAATTCTCGTCATATACTTTTTTGCGATACATCTTTTTTTATAAGCCTCCCCAAGAAAGCCAGTACGTATGCGATACCGTATAAGCTTCGAAAAAAAGGTATCAGGCGATATGGAGGTTACGGGCTATATCACCAATGGGCGTGGGAAGAGGCAAGACGCGCGTTTGGCAAAGATGTTCAAAAAGTCGTATCCGTATAT
>JAPLLP010000170.1 GCA_026387515.1 Candidatus Omnitrophota bacterium
ACCGTAGGGCGGGTTTTAACCCGCCCATAGCTGTAGGGCAGGTTTCAACATGCCCAATCGAAAGGAAAGTATGAAAATCCCAATATTAGATTTAACCACCCAATACAAGAAATGATACGGCTGATTTACAGTAGTCGTTATTTCTTGCTAAGGCTATATGCTTTTAGTATTGTATATAGTTAAACTTTATGATATACTTTAATCATGAAAAATAGGCCATTTTGGAAAAATGCAGTAGAAAAATTATTTGTAGAGAAATCGATAGTCTGGCTGACGGGTGTCAGACGCTCAGGCAAGACGTTTTTATGCAAAAGCTTTGACGGTATCGATTATTTCGACTGTGAACTTCCGCGGGTAAGGCGCATGATGGAAGACCCCGAGTCGTTTTTAGAAAACGCACGTGGACGCAGAATTGCGCTGGACGAGATTCACAGGCTGCCAAACCCGTCAGAAATACTGAAGATAGCCGCCGATCATTATCCCGATATACAGATCATCGCTACAGGCTCATCTACTCTTAGCGCTTCGGCGAAATTCAAGGATACGCTGACAGATAGGAAGAGGGAATTGTGGCTTACCCCCATGACGCTGTCAGACGCGGAATCTTTTGGTAATACCGATTTGAAGCATAGGTTTCTATATGGAGGATTACCGCCTTTTTTTATGCACGCCCGCTACCCGGAACGTAATTTTCAAGATTGGGTAGACGCTTTTTGGGCGAAAGACATCCAGGAATTGTTCAGGCTCGAGAGGCGGCATTCGTTTCAGAAATTTTTCGAGCTTATTATGGCTCAAAGCGGAGGCATATTTGAGGCCAATAGCTTTTCGGGTCCATGCGAAGCAAGTCGGACCACCATCTCCAATTACCTAAAAGTGCTCGAAGCTACTTTTACCGCCCATATTATTCGGCCTTTTAGCTCCAAAAAGCAAAACGAGATCATATCCGCTCCTAAAGTCTATGGTTTTGACACGGGGTTTGTTTGTTATCACCGCGGCTGGCATGAACTCAGAAACGAAGATATGGGATATCTGTGGGAGCATTTTGTTTTAAATGAGCTATTTGCCTATCGGCAAACCAGAGATATTGGTTATTGGAGAGATAAACAGGGGCACGAGATAGATTTTGTGATTAATAGGAAGGGGCAGCCCCTTATAGCAATAGAATGTAAATGGCGTGATAAGGATTTTGATCCGGCAAATGCCAGGGTATTTTTAAGGCACTATAGTAAGGCGCAGGTATATGTAGTGTCGCATGATGTGAGCCAACCTTATAATCGTAAATATGGTGATCTTACGATTAATTTTATAGGCCTTGCGGGCCTTAAGAACATCTGCAAATACTAAAAGGAGTAACATGAAAATCTCAATATTAGACCTAACCGCCCAATACAAAAGCATCAAAAGTGAGATCGATGCCGCCATTAAGCGTGTTGTCGACAGCCAATACTTCATTCTCGGCCCTGAAGTCGAAATGTTCGAAAAAGAAGTCGCCGCATATTGCGGCACAAAATACGCCGTGGGTGTTGCT
>JAPLLP010000129.1 GCA_026387515.1 Candidatus Omnitrophota bacterium
CTGCTCTTTGAAGAGCCGGATGAGGAAGAGGAAGCTGATACCAGCTCTACGGATGAGCCTGAGGCACCGAAAGAGGCGTTCTTTGTCGTGACCTCACTGGCTTCAAAATTAAGCTGTGGCAGATATGCGCTTCTGGTGATCTCTTTAGTAGCCTTAGCCTGTTTTATCTTTTCCATAGCTGAAATGAGGTCAGGATGGCTCTTCTTCGCTTCCTTGACGCATTCCTGCCAAAGAAGCGCCTCCTCAGCCAGGGCATCATTTAGTAAAAGGCCTGATATAAAGAAAACGATCAATGCGATCTTTGCGTATTTCATTATCAGCGCTTAATCTTCCTTAATCACTTTGCCTTCCAGTTTCGATATTATCTTTGAGGCTTTCTGCAGAAAATCGCTGAAATCCTTCTCTCTCATGATGCCTATCATCTTCCTGTCGATCTTGGCGAAGATCATGAGCCTGTCCCCGGCCTTGATACCAAGATCTCTTCTTAAGTCCGCGGGAATAACGAGCTGGCCCCTCTCGCCCACTGTAACTGCGCCGTAAACCTTGCCTTTAAAAAATCCGTTCATACAGATGCCTCCCTTTCGTATTTTTCTGATTAGTATGAAATGTATGAATAAAATGATACCACATATTTCATGTCTTGGCAAGATAGGTGAATTTTTTGGGAACTTTTTCGCTCTTATCGGTGTCTAAGTTATAGAAACATAAAAAGGAGGTTGCATATGTTGGCAAAAAGCTTGAGATTTACGGCAGTGGTGGTTATTATTTTGGGGTTAGCGCTTGCATTACCTTGTTCGGACGTATTCGCACAGCCGCGCGGCGGCAGTGGACATGATGGAAATAGGTCCGGCGGCGGACCCGGCGAAAGCGGCCGTGGCTGGGCTAGTGGAGGCAGACACTACTATCGCGATGGTGGCTGGTACAGGCATGGTTGGCTTGGATTTGATATTGCTGTCTCTGCTCTCGCTATTGGAGCGCTTATGGACTCCCTGCCGCCAAGGCATACTACGGTTGTAGTTGCAGGCACCCCATACTACTATTTTTACAATTATTACTACCAGCCATATCCTTACGGCGGCTACGTTGTCGTTCCGCCACCTGCTCTGGCCCAGCCTGTCGTAACCATGCCTCAGGCGATTCCTGTTACTGCCGCTATCACGCAATCCCAAACTCAAATTCAGGAAGTATCAACAATAAACATTCCCAATTCACGAGGCGGGTATACGGCGGTAACGCTTAAAAGGGCGGGCACCGGATATGTCGGGCAACAGGGCGAGTATTACTCTGATAACCCAACGGTAGAACAGCTGAAAGTTCTATACGGGAAATAAGAAACAGCCCCCATCAATGTTAATCGATGAGGGCTTTGATCCTATCTGCCCATATCTTTCTAGGTAAAAGAATTGGTGAGCCGCTCCGGACTCGAACTGAAACTTACATCTGATTTTAAGCGAATTGAACCCGTCTTTTAGACTGAATTAATCGCTCAATACGGTGCTTAATAGTCTGGCTAATGGGAATGGCCTGCATTTTAACGGTAAAACCGATAAAAAGTAGCACTTTTTCGAGTGTGGACATA
>JAPLLP010000172.1:0-786 GCA_026387515.1 Candidatus Omnitrophota bacterium
GCCTTTAAATTCCAGGGGATCAGCCGGCTCTAGCTCAGCGTCGGTTTCCTGGAAAGTGCCCTCATCTAAAAACATGTTTACTCTTTCGTGGGCGCCCAAGACAAAATGATAATTACATTTCGGGCAGACCTTAAAATTCTCTTCCAGCGTCTTATTATATAACACCTCGGAACACTCTTCGCATTTTGTCCAGAGGCCGTCAGGAATTTCCCTCTTCTTTACCCGGACGATGGTATATTTGGGCTTGCCGAACAATGCCATTTAAAGCTCCTCAAATTTATGAACCAGGAGTCCCGAAGCTACCTTAGGATAGAAAAAAGTAGACTTGGGAGGCATCTTGTTCCCTCCTAAGGCCACATCCATCATCTGCGTTATCTTTACCGGATTCAAGAAAAAAGCTATATTCGAAGGATCCGCATCCACTTTAGCGATCAACTCATCCATATCGGGGTTGAAGGTAATACGCGCCTTATCTTCAAGGTCAAGACCCAGAAGCTTCTTTAAAATAATCTGGTTTAATATAGAAACATCAAGCGTGCGGTATTCAGGCGGCTTATCCGCGATCAACTTATCCAAGATACGGATATTCTTCAGCCGCAAAAATAAGAATTTGCCATTGATATAAACACCCAAAACATGCTCGCTGCGGCCGGATTTTTCCATCAGGAAGAAAAGCCGCCTTTTATCTTTCACCACTTCCAGGTCAAAATAATCCCTTAAAGACGAGAAAAAATTTTCGCTATTTATTACGGTGTCTGACTTGGCCAACCGGTGAATAGCTAATAT
>JAPLLP010000172.1:802-2541 GCA_026387515.1 Candidatus Omnitrophota bacterium
AGCTAATATGGATAAACCCCGTGAATCGGTATTGGTAAAATAGGCCATGATATAATTAAAACTGGGGTCTTTAAGGTGGGGGAACTTTTGCTGCAACTGGTTTCTATAGGCGCAGGCCACTTCGTAGCGGTGATGCCCATCGGCAATAAAGATCTTTTCCTGGGACATCTTTGACTGGATATCTTCCAGCATAAAAGGGTTATCTATCCTCCAGAGCTTGTGAATATTTTTCTCGTCATCCGTAATCTCGATAAAAGGCTTTTTGTCAAAGGCAAATTCCCTATAGAGCCTCTGCACTATCCGTTTCTTGTCCGCGAACACCACGAATATGGGGCTTAGGTTGGCGTTGGTCTGACGGATAGTTTTGAGTCTATCCTCTTTTGCCTCCAGGCGCGTATGCTCATGCCCCAAAACAGAACCGCTGCCCTTATCCAACTCAAGCAGCGCGATAAAACCCAGCCGAATCCTTTTTTCGCCTTTTATAGTATACTGATGGATAAAATTATAGGGATTAAGCTGATGATAGTATCGCTGGCGCTCAGACGAAATCACGTCATATGGCGGGCAGGCAAGCGAAGAAATATCCGTGAGCTTTTCCTGATTAAAAGTAACTGCTTGAAAAGGCTTGATCAATGACACAGGTAAGGTAACCCTCCTAAAAGACTACCAATGCCGTCTACCAATAGATCCCCGGCAGAACAGGACCTCCCCGGGACAAATAACTGATGCAACTCATCGCTTGCGCCGTATAACAACCCAAAGGCAATTGCCAAAATTAAAAGAACCGGCCCTTTTATACCAATAGCGCTTTTAGCTAAAGCCCTGCTAAATAGAAGCGTAAGTATAGCATAACTGGCCAAATGATACAAGATATCTTGATATTTAAATAAAGCCGGGATATCTCTGCCAGGCACGGAGGAAACCTTAAAGATGAAGCCCATACAGGCTAAAACCGGCAACCAGCGCCAGATGAGCAAAAATATGAAATTACTTCTTTTGACAGCCATTACACCCTTCTTTGGCCTTTGGGCAAACGGGTTTCTTACGGTAGTCTGTGGCGTAAAAGCCTGACCCCTTAAAAATGAACCCTCCGCCGCTAGAGATAAGCCTCTTGACCTTTTTATGGCACTTGGGACATTTTTTTAACGGCTCATCCTTCATCTGCTGAAATGCCTCAAAGGTATGCCCGCAATGAGTACATTCGTAGTCGTAGTTCGGCATGCTCACTCCTTCACCGCGGGGTGAACGCTGGCCCAAAACCTATCTGGGCCAGGCGTTATTAGCGCGGGGTGGATTATTTAAATGCTTTCTTTATCTTATCCGTAAAACTCTGCTCATCCATATCTTCTCCTGAAGCCCGGGCAAACTCTTGCATCGCCTCACGCTGCTGGGCATTCAGTCGCTGCGGGATCTCAATGTTGATCCGCACCAATTCATCTCCGGGGACCCTATCGTGCAGATCCGGGATACCCTTCTCTTTAAGCCGGAATATCCTGCCGCTTTGCGTACCAGGAGGTATCTTCATGGTTACCCTGCCCCCAAGCGTAGGAACCTCGATCTCACCGCCTAAAACCGCCTTAGTTAAACTTATAGTGATCTCGATTACTAAATCATTATTGTGTCTCTGGAAAACCTCATGCGGCTTTACCTCAATAGCCACGTACAAGTCTCCTTTACCGGCAGTACCGGCTTCCCCTTCGCCACGCACGCGTAACTGAGAACCGGTGTCAACTCCCGCG
>JAPLLP010000172.1:2576-3831 GCA_026387515.1 Candidatus Omnitrophota bacterium
CGGGAACCTTTACTTTAATTTTATGCGTCTCCTTGATCCTACCCTGGCCATGACAATCAGGACACGGGGCCTGAATTATTGAACCCTCGCCCTGGCAGCGGGAGCAAGTCTGGGCAAGCTGAAAAAAACCATTTGAAACCACGGTGCGGCCCTGGCCCTTACATTGCGGACAGGTAGCTTTCTTAGATCCCGGTTTAGCCCCCGTGCCACCGCAAGTCAAACAGGTATCATAACGCGGCAGGGTGATGATTTTCTCAACGCCGCTGGCCGCCTCTTCAAGGGTGATCTGCGCAGCAACCTCTAAATCGTGCCCGCGGCGACCCCGGCCGGAACTTCTGCCCCCCCGGCTGCCGAATATGTCGAAACCCAGATCACTGAATATGTCGTCAAATACCCCGCCGCCTAAGCCGTAATCTCCTAAGTCACGGAAAACGCTAGAGAAATCCGCGCCTTTAAAAATATCCTCGTAGGCATATTTCTGATCAATGCCGGAATGGCCGTATTGATCGTAGAGAGAACGCTTCTGGGCGTCGGACAAAACCGCATAGGCCTCGGAGATCTCCTTAAACTTTTCCTCGGCCGCTTTTTTTTGTTCTGCCGGCACCCGGTCAGGATGAAAGCGCAAAGCCAGCTCACGATATATCTTTTTTATCTCTTCAAGGGTAGCATTCTTTTTTATTCCTAAAACTTCATAATAATCACGCTTAGTGCTCACTATTTCTTACCATCCTCTTCCTTGAAATCAGCGTCTATAATATCTTCCTCTTTGCCTTTAGCCTTAGGCTCTTCTTCTGCCTCTGGTTCCTGGTCTTGCGGCTTCTCTTGCTGCTTGGCCTGCTGTTTGGCCGCTGCCTGCTTGTAAATCTCCTCAGCCAGCTTATGCGAGGCCTGAGTTAATTGCTCCATGCTTTTTTTGATCCGCTCAATATTCTTATCTTTAATAGCCGACTTAAGATCATTCAGGCTCGCCTCGATAGCCGCGCGTTCCTGTTGGCTTACCTTATCGCCGTAATCCTTAAGCGATTTCTCGGTTGCGTATACCAATTGATCAGCCTGATTCACCGCCTCAATTTCTTCTTTTTTCTTGGTGTCTTCAGCGGCAAATTTCTCGGCATCACGCACCATCTTATCAATCTCTTCCTTAGAGAGCTTCTTGGGCGCGGTGATGCGTATAGATTGTTCTTTACCTGTACCTAAATCCTTGGCCGAAACATGCACTATCCCATCGCGATCGATATCAAATTTTACTTCGATC
>JAPLLP010000135.1 GCA_026387515.1 Candidatus Omnitrophota bacterium
AAACAGATTCTTATACATACTACAAAAAATAGTGAAAAAATTTTTATTCGTTTTCCTGGAAAAGAATCGGCGAAACATACATTGCGTGGAACGCTAAGGAAACCGAGTGCTATTCGCCCATGGGATTTCAGGCCAAAGATATCTATTCAGAGCAAAAATACCTACCTTAAAGACATGTCCTTTGGTGATATATGGGCAATTGTTTTTGAGACTGCTGAACTCTTGATTAAAGACAATAAAAAGGAAATTCTTCGTATCTTTGCTACTCTGCTGTATAGAATAGCCACGATGGACGACCATATCAATATGAATCCTTTCAATACAAAAGAACAGTTAGTGAAATTCAAATCTAACTCGGAAGTCACTTCTAAAGAAACAGCTGTGCAATTACCTGAAATATACCAGTATAGTATCAACCCTCAAGTGTTGGAATTCCTTACTGAAGAATGTCCTTTATGGGGTGCTATGAGCTCGGAAGGATTCCTTTCGTACAACGAGGCATTAGCATGGAATGAAGACTGCAAATACTATTATAGGAATATCCATGTGACCGAAACAAATAAATGGATTGCTAGCACTGGCAGAGTAAACACCTTGCTTACCCACATAAGAATCTTAGGATATATTTTAGGAGAAGTGCCCCTTGCAGAAATTTTTAATGACTTCGCAGTAGGAAAAGGAGTATCGCCAGCTTCTGACGACGAAATACTTACTATATGCAAAGGTTATGTCCACAGGTAATAAGAAAACAACCCGAAAAAAGATACCAATAAAACTTGGCCCACCTCCTAAAGCAACTAGCCCTCAAGTTTCAAAATCAATGAAAAGTAATAAAGCTAAAAATACAATTCCAGAGATACTGCTTAGAAAAGCATTGATATCTAAAGGATTTATAGGATATCGCCTAAACTTCGGAAGTGTGCCTGGAACACCTGACATATGTTATCCTAAATATAAAATAGCTATATTCGTACATGGATGTTTTTGGCATAGGTGCCCATATTGTCGATTAAAACTTCCAAAATCACATAAAAAATTTTGGAATTCTAAATTCATACGGAATAAAAAGAGGGATGCCTTGAAAAAAAAGGCGTTAAAAAATCTTGGTTGGAAAGTATTAACTATTTGGGAATGTCAGATTAAGAAACGCTTAGATAAAACAGTTCTAAAAATATCTACGGCTTTGAAGAATAGGCGCGCTTCTTATTAACTACCTTTACGAATACTTTTCCGAGTCTTTCTACTACTCCTACAACTATTGCATTACCCATAAGAAATGCTCTTTTTGTGTCTGAGACTCCTTCAGTATGGCCAGGTGGAAACATGTTTAGTTTTTCAAGTTCTATGGGGACAAGACGTCGCAATCTTCCATTGACCTTTATTACATGTTTGAATCGAGAAGGCGAACGGCCCCCCTCTCCCGTTACTATCGTCCTAGAAGGTCGATCTAATCTATCCGGAAAAACCATAGCTCCCTCATCATACTTAAATGTCTTGCCGGTACGCTTACTCTCCCTCAATATATGCTTAGCACCCTTTAAATACTTCCATTTCGGTATATCCGCGTCTTTGATATAATATTCTTCAGGAATTTCTCCTCGTACTAATACATCTTTCAAAAACTTTCTCTTACCTATATAATCTGGATACGTTTTGACCGATAACACCGTACGTTTAATCATTATACCAGTGTTCTCAAATTTACTCTTATGCGGCACATTCTTATTGAATTTCTCTGATATCTCTAATAAACTGCCCTCTATAAGAAATTCTGGGTAAACTAAGTCTTCTTTCGGCTTTACCGGAAAGGCTTGAGTAATCACACCTTTCTCGAATATCCAGCTTGCCAAATCCATACTCTTTTCTATACTTTTATA
>JAPLLP010000308.1 GCA_026387515.1 Candidatus Omnitrophota bacterium
AAGATAAACTTTGTAAATTAGCTGATTTAACTCATACGACTTTAGCGAAGATTGAATCCGGGGTAAATATAAATCCTACAATTAAAACTCTTCAGAAGATTTCTAAAGCTTTAGAAGTTAGCCTTGACGAATTAGTTAAATAAAATGACGCAGACGGTTAGTCCTCTTTTTCAGAAAATATCAGAAAACGTAAGACAATGGAGAGTTAAAAGCTATAATCATCCTGATTTTTCTGCCATATCCGAGATTCTTAAATTCGCCACTTTAGATGACGGTAGTTTTAGGTATCTTCGCTCTGCTCAACTTATGGCGCTTGAGACATATTGGTATATAAGGTTAGTCGAAAACACCCCCCATATATTTGAACTTTACAAAAAATATTATCCTGATAATCAAGAATTATCAGCTATTCTTGGCATACCGCAAAAGGCTAAGAAAGCGCAAAAAATTATTCTCGATAAAGGGTTGAAGGGATTATTACATGAGGTTAGAACTAATCAGAAATTAGTCAGGGAATTAAAGCTCGAGGCGTTATATGAAACGCTAAGCCTTGATTATCCCAGCTATATCCTTGCTCTTGCAATGGGGGCAGGGAAGACCATTCTCATAGGATCTATTATAGCCACGGAATTCGCACTCGCTTTAGAATATCCAAATGGAAATTTTATCAGAAACGCTCTAGTATTTGCTCCTGGTAAAACTATAATTGAATCTTTAAAACAATTATCAGAAATTCCTTTCAACAAGATATTACCGCCTAGATTATATAAGCCATTTTCAGCTAATCTTAAGATCACATTCACCAGGGATGGCGAAAAAGATATACCTATAGCCAAAGGAAGTCATTTTAATCTTATAGTTACCAATACTGAGAAAATAAGAATCCAAAAACCTACGTCCCGAAGAAAATCTTACCTTCAGTCTAAATTAAAGGAAAAAGAAGAAGAGGCTGAAGCCGTTGCCAACCGGCGTCTTCAAACCATAGCTTCTTTGCCACATCTTGGCGTATTCTCAGATGAAGCTCATCATACCTATGGCGAAGAAATGGAGAAGGAGCTAAAAAAAGTACGGCAGACAGTTGATTATCTACATCAAGGCACCAATCTTATCTGCGTTGTGAATACCACTGGTACCCCATATTATAAGCGCCAACCACTTAAAGATGTCGTGGTGTGGTATGGTTTGTCACAGGGCATAAAAGATAATATCTTAAAAGAAGTATCGGGGAATATATTTTCCTATGATTTTTCAGATGAAAAAACAAGAGATTTCGTGCGTGAACGCTTTACCGGATGCTACACCGGCAAAAATAGCCCTTTATTTTCCTCAAGAAGAAGATTTGGTGAAGATAAGGCCTACGGTAGAAACGGCTTTGGGAAAAATGGGATTATCTCCAACAATTGTATTAAAAAATACCTCCAAATCAATTCAGGCCGAGATAGATGCTTTTAACAGGCTGAATCATAAAGATTCCCAGCATCGCGTTATCCTTTTAGTCAATAAGGGAACAGAAGGATGGGATTGCCCGAGTCTTTTTTCCTGCGCTTTAATCAGAAAACTAAAGACCAGCAATAATTTCGTCCTTCAAGCAGCTACCCGTTGTTTGAGGCAGATACCGGGAAATAATAAAAAAGCGCGCATATATCTTTCTGAAGATAACCGTGCAATTTTAGAGAAGCAGATTAGTGAAACCTACGGAGAAACTCTAGCACAACTTAATAATAGTTTTAAAGATTATTCTACGGCCAGGCTTTATGTAAGAAAAATAAATATTTCACCGGTGGAGATAATAAGAGAGATACGCAAGATAATTGCAAAACAAAAAGCAAAAGGCGAACTTGAATTCTCAATGCCTAAGAATCTGAAAAAGGAAGAACTGATTAGAAAAGTCTTAAAAATAGAAGATTTTGGCGTAAAAACCAAGCTTGTTGAGATTGAAGAAAAAGGGATAGCAGCATTAGAAGAAATTATAGATATTTACAGCGCCGCTACCGAGTTATCCTCTAATTATAGAATTGAACCGGAATATATTCTCGAGGCCTTAAAGAAGATTTATCCCGATAAAGAACTGCCAAAATATCACCTCATTGATCTTTCGGTTCAAATTGAAAAACAGTTTATTGTTTATGAAGATAAAAAAGAATATATAAGAAAAACTTTAGCATTGATAAGGCCTGAGGGTTTTGTAAAAGAAGGCGATAAATACGTTACTGAAATTCGTTTCTTAACCGAGAGCGCAAAAGGGGGTTTGCTAACTAATTTTGAAGACTGCAGAAGGCAGGATAAAAGTGATTTAAGTTTCCATTACACGCCTTATGATTTTGATTCTTCTCCGGAGCAGGATTTATTCAGGCAGATATTGTTATTCATAAATGAAGAGGAAAAAAATATCGAAGGCTTTTATTTTACCGGCGCAATTACCGATCCTGAAAAAACAGATTTTTACGTGGAATATAAAAAGCCAGATGGCACTTGGCATCGCTATAGTCCCGATTTTTTAATTCGGAGAAAAGACGGAAAATGTTATATTGTGGAAATTAAATCTGAACGCGATAAAGATAGCGCTATTGATGGAGAAAAAGGCGTTAAGGCAGAGGCCGTCAAAGATTTGCTTAAATACAATCCAGATAAAATAAAATATGAGATGATTTTTGTCAGGGATAGTGTGCCGTCAAATAAATTAAACGATATTAAGGCATTTATCAAGGAGTAATAAATGGAAAAAACAAACCAGGAATTAAAAGTAAAAACAGTCTCTGTTAGTGCTGCTAAAGGACGGCCGATGCTTTCTTGGGTGGGCAAAAGAGCGCTTACTAGGGTAACAGCTTTTCCCGCTCAGAAGGTTGAAGTATTTCAGCCAAAAGATGCCCCAAAGTCAGATTGGGATAATTTGCTATTTCACGGAGACAATAAAGAAGTCCTTGCCTATCTTTTAGAAAATGGATACAGGAGAAGGATAAACCTGATTTATATTGATCCGCCTTTTGACTCTAAGGCTGATTATGTTAGAAGAGTCGAGCTACGCGGCGTGAAACAAACAACTGAGATTCCAGGAGAGGAACAAACGTTTATTGAACAAATACAGTATGAAGATATGTGGGCCCAGGATAATTATCTGCAGTTTATGTATGAGCGATTGTTATTATTAAAAGAATTATTAGCAGACAACGGTAGTATTTACGTTCATTTAGACCATCGTAAAAATAGCCAAATCAGAATTATTATGGATGAAATATTTGGGCCAGAAAACTTTCAAAGGGAAATTATTTGGAGGATTGGTTGGGTTTCAGGTTATAAGTCTGTAGCAGACAATTGGATTAGAAATCATGAAACAATCCTATATTACACTAAGGATAAAGAACAGAGAGTCTTTAATAAAGATTATGTCCCTTATCCTCCAGACTATGAGCGGTGGGGAGGTCGTCCCAAAGGCCAAGGGCTTCCCATAGAAGATGTGTGGGGTGTTTTCCCTCAAGAAGGTGTTACATCATTGCAGGTAGTAAGTTTTTCGCAAGAATTAACCGATTATCCTACCCAAAAACCCGAAGGGCTACTTGAAAGAATAATTAAAGCCTCATCTAAACCGAATGATTTAGTTCTTGATTGTTTTGTCGGATCAGGTACTTCTGCGGCAGCTGCCCAAAATCTTGGCCGCCGCTGGATAGCTTGCGATATAAATAAGGGGGCTATACAAACGACGTCTAAAAGATTACGTAAGATAATCAACGAACAAACAAAAAATTATACTAAAGAACTTGTAAAAGTTAAGGATGACAAAAAAATAGAACCAGCCTCATGCTCATTTTCGATTTACCGCGTTAATGATTACGATTTATCTATCCAGAGAAACGAAGCAGTTAATTTGGCCATAGAGCATATCGGTATACAGCGTAAATATAGCGATACATTTTTTGACGGCACATTAGGAAATAAATTAGTGAAAATTATTCCCTTTGAGCATCTGTTGACACTTCTTGATTTGCAATTTATTGAAAATGAACTAAAGACAAGGCCAAATGAAGAGAGAGATATTGTTGTAGTTTGTTTGGGAAAAGAGACACGTATTGACCCATTTGTTGCTGAAATAAATAAAAAGCGTCCCGTTAATCGCTACAAAATAATTGAGCTTAGGACCGATGAGCGTTATGGTAAATTCTTTATTCATAACCCAGCTAAGGCCAGCGTGGATATTAAAAAGAAAGACGGTAAAGTATTCATCGAAATTAAAGATTTTATTTCACCAACCATAGTAGAACGGCTTAAAGCAGATGAAAATATATTTTCTGTAAAAATCAAAGATTTTCGCTCAATGATAGATACTGTTTTAATTGATACGAACTATGATGGTAAGACTTTCAATATTTGTTATTCAGATATTCCTGAGAAAAAGACAGATTTGGTAAGGGCGTCATATGAGTTACCGGCTCCTGACAAGAAATCTTTTACGGTTGTTGTTAAGATTATTGATATGTTAGGGGAAGAAGTCATTATCAGAAAAGATTTATAGCCGAAGAAAATTAGATATGATATGTCTAATTTTTGAAACATAGAAATATTCCTAAGGTTCAGATTTAAATATGCTAGATCAATTAATTAAGCAATTTCATGAGGAAATGATAAACATCTATGTCAGAGCTAAGAAAGAATGCAATTATACTCCAACATATTTTTTAAATATGGTTAACGAAAGCGGAGGTTTAGAAACTGCAAAATTACTTTTGCTAAAAGAAACTGTTTCCTCAGGTTTCACAAAGCTTTATGAATGCGGGCGTCTCGATCTCACGGTTGAAGCGTTGGTGCTTCGCAATCCATGGCAGCAACTCTTTACGCAAGCAGAGAAAGAAATTGCAAAAAAACGGCTGGAAAAACTCGGTTATTTCCCCGTTAAATGGCGGACCGCCGTTTTAAATGCGATACATAGAATCGCTAAACATAAAGGAAGAAAAATATTTACTCGGAAGGAACTAATTCAAGCGGAAATCGAAAATATAAAAAAAGCCACACAAACGGATGGTGTTACGCCTGATCAAACACTTAGCAAGATCCTCCAAGACTTGCGCGATGAGGGAGTAATATATTTTTATGATGACGATGGTACATATATTCTATTAGATACACCGATCAATGTTGAGTCTGAAGAATTAGATGAGCCAACACTTACGCAAGCTTTGAAGAGAAATAAAATTATATTTGGGGATATTCCAGCAGAGAATATAGACGCGCTTGGTAGATATAGAAAAGGACAGGCATTACTTCGAAAACTAACACTTGAAAACTATAGTCATAGATGCGCTTTTTGCGATATTATAGATGACAATTTTTTGGTGGCGAGTCATATTTCCCGGTGGGCTGATGATCCTGAAGGACGGGGCGATTTGTCTAACGTAATCTGTTTGTGTAAATTTCATGATGCATTATTTGAGGCAGGATATTTGTCATTGTCTGATGAGTTGAAAGTTATGAAAAAAAATAATATTGAAAGCGAAACAATTAAACTTAATCTGGATGCAGCCGGAGCATTTAGAGAACCAAATCAGTTTAAACCAAATCAGAAATACCTTATAAAACATAGAAGTAGAACGCATACGAATAACGCATCTGGTTCTAATTATTAAAAAATAGAACGTCTCCAAGTTTCAGTTAACCGTTAGGAGCATGACATGAAAGAACTGCCTTATACGAAAAAGAATCGGCTTGCGGATGTTTTAGCTTTAATACAAGTATTGGCGCTATATAAACATGCGTTTCGTACCCAAGGAGGTATTAAAGAAGAATTCCAGGGTGAACCTATATCGGCAGAAAGCTGGATTAGCGTTGCAAAAGAACATCAAGAATTCTTTAGGGTACGTGAAGGAAAAGGAACAGAAATATCTTTGATTGCTCGTTACGCACAGGAAAATCATGCTGAATTAACACCCGAATATAC
>JAPLLP010000162.1 GCA_026387515.1 Candidatus Omnitrophota bacterium
CCGCTGATTTGACTTAAAGACTGATCTTTAAGCTTAAAGATGCCGGTTAAATCCATAGACCGCCCGGCAATTTCCAAGTCTTTCTTTGCCTCGAGAAACTGGAATCTTTGATAATGAGGAATCCTTCCTAAAAGGACAAATTCTTCTACGGTCATATGATTTAAAAGCGGGCTTTGCGAAACCACGGCGATAGTTTTTGCTAACTCCTTTAGCGGCGACATCCGGATATTCTTCCCTTCCACAAGGATTTCTCCTTTCATTGGCGCAATGGTCCGCGAGAGAGTACGCAGGAGCGTGGTTTTGCCTGACCCGTTAGGCCCGATGATTCCCAAAAATTCACCCCTATTTATATTAAAACTAATATCGTAAAGCACAATCTTTGTGCCGTATCCGCACGTTAGATTTATTATCTTAAGCATCAATCTCTCCTCAATGAACTTCTCTCTTAGTCAACGCATAGACAAAAAGACTGCCTCCCAATATTCCGGTAATAACCCCGACAGGCAATTCCAGAGGAGCAATAATTGTTCTGGCCAATGTATCACAAAAGATTAAAAATGCCCCTCCGGCTAAAAACGCGGCTATCAGCGATATTCGATGATCACTGCCCACAAACATCCTGACAAAATGCGGCACGACCAGGCCGACAAACCCAATCATGCCGGCTACAGAAACGCTAAAACCTGTAAGTAAAGAAGCGATAATGAAAAGTAACCGCTTGGTTCTCTCTACAGGTATACCAAGATGCAGCGCCTCTTCTTCTCCCAGGGAAAACGCATTAAGATCAAGACAAAATAGATGGGAAATAATAAGAAGGATAATCGCCGCCGAAACCGAAGGATCCCATTATCCAAAACACAATCCCATGAAGATCTTCACTGCGCGATAAAGACATGATAAGCATAATTAAGGAAGAAGATATAAAACTAATCATCACGCCGTTCAAAAGTAATCCCTGGAGTTTTACTATGCCCTTTCTCATGTTCAAAAAATACACCAGCATTATGACCGCCGCCGCTCCTAAAAAGCCAAAAAAAGGTAATGTCAGGACGCCTATCTTGTACAACCCAAAGATAATATTTAAGGATACGCCTAATGCCGCTCCTCCGGAAATACCCAGCGTATACGGCTCAACTAAGGGATTACGGAACATCCCCTGCAGAATTATCCCTGCCAGGCTTAACGCGCCGCCAATGGCAAAACCCAGAATAATGCGCGGCAGGCGGATATCAAAGAGAATATTATATTCAACAGTGCCTTTCCCCTCCAGAAGTATTGGAATAATTTTCTTAACAGGTATTCCCGCGGGGCCGACCGCTAAAGAAAAAATAACCACGCATAAAAGTATCCCGCCCAGCATTAATACCAAGAAAATCCCGCTAACTAATTTCTTATTCACTCCGCCCCCTCTTTACATTCTTTTTCCGGGTGCAACAGGCCGGCTATTGTTTCCAATGTTTCAATAAAACTTACCGGCGTAGGGCTGCAAAGCCGGTAAGAATCAAGAATATAAATTTTATTGTCTCTTGCGGCCCTTAACGCTTTGTAACTTTGCCAGACTTCCTTTTCCTTTTCTCCATTAATACCCATAGTTACAATAAGTATCACTTCCGGATTAGCTTCGAGAACTTTTTCCCTCGAATAACGAGCATACCTTATTCCTTTAGCGATATTCACGCCGCCGGAAAATTTAATAAAATCATTCGCAAATGAATCCTCGGTTACCGTAACTAAGGGCTTTGCGCCCACCTGAATAAAAACTCTTGGTTTTGATAAACCGCGCAGTTTTAACGCCAGAGAATCAACTTTATTGCCGGAGATCTTTACAATTTCTTCCGCTTCTTTT
>JAPLLP010000006.1 GCA_026387515.1 Candidatus Omnitrophota bacterium
GGCAAAGCCATTTCTTTTATGGAAGACATCCCCATATGGCATTACCGGCTCCCCGGTAAGGAAGAAATGGCGGTTGCCTGCAAGGAACTATTATTATGAGAAACGCGTACCTGGCGGCATTATATGAATTAGCTAAAAAGGATAAGCGGATACTGGCTTTAGTCGCGGACAACGGCGCCATTGTATATGATAAGTACCGCCGCGATTTCCCGGATAGGTTCATTAATTTCGGGATAGCCGAAGCAAACATGGTTACTATTGCGGCGGGTTTAGCGGCATGCGGCAAAATCCCTTTTGCCTATACAATTTCTAGTTTCCTGACCATGCGCGCGTTTGAACAGATCCGTAATGACCTTTGTCTTCAGAAGGCTAATGTGAAGCTGGTAGGTATCGGAGCAGGTTTTGTTTATAGTAACCTGGGGCCTACGCACCATTCTGTAGAGGATATCGCTATCATGCGCGTATTGCCTGAGATGACAATTTTTTCTCCGGCTGACCCTTTGGAGGCTCAAAAAGTTACTATTGCCGCGGCAGAGATTAAAGGCCCGGTTTATATAAGGATTTCTGTGGGAGGTACTCCTTCGGTATATACAAATGACTATCTTTTTAAGGCTGGCGAAGCGGTAGTTTTAAGGCCGGGTAAAGACCTGACTATTTTTTCAACCGGAGGGATAATACTTGAAGTTCTAAAGGCATCCGAAGAGCTGGAGGGACAGGGTATATCTGTCAGAGTGGTCAATATGCACACGATTAAACCCCTGGATAAAAAATGCGTTTTGGTTGCCGCTTCACAAACCGGCGCGATCCTGACCGTAGAAGAGCATTCTATCTACGGAGGTTTAGGTAGCGCGGTGGCCGAGGTTTTGGCTGAAGAGAATGTTATTCCGGTACCATTCAGGCGCATGAGGTTAAAAGGGGTTTTCCCTTCCGGATATGGGACCTATGAAGAAATGAAAGAAATAAATGGTTTGGCTAAAGCGGATATAGTCAAGAACGCAAACAGTCTTTTAAAGAATAAAGGGAGAACAAATGGGTAGCTTGTTGAGCGTTATAAGTCAACTACACAAGAAAACTTCCCGTACTTATATAGACCGCATGATTAATGATAAAGCCGCTTGTATGAAAGTGGCCAAATTATTCGATAAGGATTTTTGGGACGGAGACAGGAAATATGGTTACGGAGGATATAGATATGACGGAAGACAGTCGGAGATAGCCCGGAAGTTCATAGAGATATATAAACTGAATAATGCTTCAAAGATACTTGATGTGGGTTGCGGTAAAGGTTACCTGCTTTATGAGCTAAAGAAGATCTTGCCGGGTTGTGCAGTAACGGGTTTTGATATATCGGCTTACGCAATCGAGAATGCTAAAGAAGAAATAAAGAAAAATCTTTTCCTGCATCCAGCCCAAAAGCGTTTTCCATTCAAGGACAAAGAATTTGACCTGGTGATTTCCATTACTACGCTGCATAACCTTTGTATCGATGAATTGAAATTTTCCCTACAGGAAATGGAAAGGGCGGGGAATAATAAATATGTGGCTGTTGAGAGCTATAGATCAGAAGAAGAATTGTTCAACCTGCAGTGTTGGGCCTTGACCTGCCAGTCGTTTTTCAGCGAGCGGGAGTGGGTCTGGTTATTCCGGGAATTCGGCTACTCCGGTGATTACGAGTTCATATTTTTTGATTAAGGCATAAATATGGGGCTATTGTATACCAAGATCAAGATTTTTCATTATAAAGACAAGCTGGATTCTTTGCCCAAAGATGCAAAGCGTGTCCTTGCGCCTATACACATAAGGATCAAGCCCACCAATGTTTGTAACCATAATTGCCATTACTGCGCTTATCGCGTGGAAAATTTGCAACTTGGTAAAGATATGATCGTCAGGGATCATATCCCCAGAGATAAAATGCTAGAGATAATAGATGATTTGGGTCAGATGGGTGTCGAGGCTGTAACTTTCAGCGGCGGAGGCGAGCCGTTTTGCTATCCATACTTATCGGATACGGTTAAAAAATTGATTAAAACCAAGATTAAGTTCGCCACGTTAACCAATGGCTCATTATTACAAGGAGAAATCGCGGAAATTTTCGCCCACAAGGCTACCTGGGTAAGGATTTCCATAGATGGCTGGAATGATAAAAGTTATTCATTGTATCGCAGGGTGCCGAGCGGAGAGTTTGCTAAGGTGATCCGGAATATCAAGGAATTCAGAAAGTTTAAGGGTAATTGTTACCTTGGCGCCAGCGTCATCGTAGATAAAAAAAACGCGCCGCATATATTGGAGCTGGTTAAGCTTTTGAAGAAGGCAGGGGTTCACAGTGTTAAGGTTTCGCCTTGTATTATAAGTAATGAGGGAAGGGCCAATAATAGATACCATAAGCCGATATTTAAAGTTGTCAAGGAACAGCTTGTAAGGGCAGAGAAACAATTTGCACGCAAAGGTTTTGAGATTTGCGACGCCTATCATGAATTAGACGAGAAATTCTCTAAAAATTATAGCTGGTGTCCGTATCTGCAGGTCTTAC
>JAPLLP010000176.1 GCA_026387515.1 Candidatus Omnitrophota bacterium
GGTAAAGGTTATCGGAGGCAAAGTTATTGTTTCATCAGAGCCGAACTCAGTAATTTTGGTCAAAAGCGAGCGATTACTAAGATTACTATATTTGTATTCAAAGGTATATTTCCTAACTAAGGTTTTCTTTACCGGATCTTCAAACCAAATCTTAACTGCGGATAACCTTCCCGGAGGAATAGCCGAATAATATCCGGGCCGGTAATACGAGAATCTATCATTGCGTTCAGTAGCTTCATAAATGAATTCAACAGAAAATCGGGCATAGGAACTTCCCATCGTGGAATTAAGGGTATAGTAGATTTTTGATAGCGTACTGTAATTAGTGCCGGCGGCATACTCTATTCTTATATAGTTACCTTGCGGGTCCTCCACTTTAACCAGATACCAGCGAAAAATTTCCGTGGCAGATTTCTTTTCTAATGAACCGGGCATCGCCGGGTCGCCAAAATAATAACTCTCTCCTTGTTTATCTTTTGCCTTCCAGCAGGTTCCGTCAAAAGTAAATTTAAAGTTTTCCGGGCCAATTTTTGGATAATAGGCGTTGTTTGCGTAAACCAACTCGGAAGTAATGCCGTTTAAGGAAAAAATATATTTATCGGATTGCCCGTAAGAAGGAATGCCGTCTTTAGTTGAGCGTTCCAGATAACCTAAGTCAAGCCGCCTACCTACGCCGAGAGTGCCGTTAGGATAAGAGGTTGAATAACTTAAATTGAGCGATGGTTGCATGCCATTTCTTCCCGGAGGAAGAGAAAGTGGAAAGCTTAAGTTTGCTGCTCCGGTAAAAGGGTCAACCGTAAGGCCATTTATAGCGCTTAAAGCAATACTGGCGTCTTTCGGGGATTTAGAAAAAGAGTCTTTCATCAGGTAGGGATTAGGTTGATACGCAGCAGGCGCTGCAACCGCGCCGGTCAGCCAAAACGCGCTCAATACGGTAATGAGCGTTAGAATACCAAACCTACCTTTAGAAATTTTCTTTTCCATTAACATTAAGCTTTTATTGCGGGTCAACGGGCCTACGATATACAATCAAACGATGCGAATCTTCAGTAGTAGTGCCATATTGATTCCTTACCTTAATAGTTAAGGCATGTATTCCTTTATCCTGTGGCACAACTTGCCAATCCCATTTATTATCCGGGCTGAATTGTTTTTTTACTGTTCCATCAATAAGAAATTGATATTCGTAAGTATCGCCGCTTGGCTCAGCGCGCGCCGAACAGCCTATGGTTGTGCCTTCAAGAAATCTGCTTTTATCAAACGGTGTAAAAGAAACAATGTTTATGGGGCCGGTCCGGGGATCAACTCGCCATACCCCCATCTTCAACCACCCACTAGTTGCCCCAACCCTATCTTTTACCAGAAGATAAATGTTGTAATCGTGTCCGCTAAACGCGCCTTTAAAAGATACCGACCATTTCACCGTTACCGAATTACCTGATTTATTAATCTCGGTTTTGCCGCAATTAAGCGCGGCATAAGAATTTTCAATTGTGGTTGGAGTGCTGGGAGAAAAACCCCCTAACCAAGTAGTATTGACATCATTCCTTAGATAAAGCTGATCAAGATAAGGGTTATAATACGCGTAAAAACAATTGGCTCCATCCGTAGCGCCATTAACAAGCAAGTAAATTTCTCCCATGTCTGAAAAACCGTCAGAATCAGAATAATTAGCAGTAAAAAAAACCTGGCTATCTGCCTGGCTTGAGCCTGAAGAAGGAATAAGCGAATCCGCAATAGGAGCGGAATTGTTTCTTGTATACGTCAACTTATAATCACCCGTATGCAAACTATTGAAGTCGCGTAACAAAATAGTATATCTCCCAGACGCAGGCAGGGTTTTATCGATTTGATTACGATTCTCATCAAGCTTTTCGCCGCCAGGCCCATAGAGCTCAAGGTAACATAATAAAATATCGTAAATAGCAACTGTGTGGAAAGTAACGGTATCGTTGATATTGGCGCTAAACTGATAGAACTTAATCCGGTCATTGGCAGATATTGTCCCGTTTATGGTCTGCCCTGCGACAATAGTCGGTGCCCAACTATTATTGTTAATGATCCCGTAGATAAGGCAATAGTTACCGGTAAATAAATTATTGAAGTCGCGTAACAAAATAGTATACTTCCCAGAGGCAGGTAGGGTTTTATCGATTTGGCTACGATTCTCATCAAGCTTTCCGCCGTCAGGGCCATAGAGCTCAAGGTAACACTGTAATGAGTTGTAAGTAGTGACAGCGCGAATAGTAACGGTGTCATTGGCATTAGCATTAAAGGCATAATGATTCTTTTCTCCTACGGCATGAATTGCACCAGTAACCGACTGGCCTACAGTAATGGGGATCTCCGGAGCCTGCGAGATAAAATTAGCTGTTACGGTCTTATTAGCATTCAAAGTAATACTCGCAGGATTAACGCTTCCGGTTAGATCTCCGGACCAGCTGGTGAATGAATACCCGGTATTAGGTGTTGCGGTAAATGTTAATACTATACCCGCTGGATATATATAACCACCAGTTACCTGTGTACCCTGAGTAGACCTGTTTACTGTGCCGTTCTGGGCATTGATGGTCAGGGTAACATTTACGGTCAAGGTTGCCGCATTACTGGTTACTGAACCTGCGCTATTGGTGACTGTACATTTAAACTGCGCTCCGTTATCGCTGGCTAAAGTAGTAAAGGTGTAGCTGGCGCTGGTTGCTCCGCTGATATTGCTAAAAGCTGCGGCGGCGGGGGCTTTCTTCTGCCACTGGTAGGTTAAGGATGCAGTACC
>JAPLLP010000033.1:0-839 GCA_026387515.1 Candidatus Omnitrophota bacterium
ATAGCTTTTTAAAAAGAAAACACATTGAAGCGAGACGTTCGAGTCTAAAAGTAGCTAACGGGCCGCCACCAAAGCTTTCGGATGGAGAAATAAATAAATCTGCATTAGCCGATTTGGTCCGGGAGACACAAAAAAGACAGCGAAAGTCGCGTATACCTAAAGTATTTACAACTCAAGACCGCAAATACATCGAAATAATATTTCCTGATGGTGTTTTTGGAACGTACAACATTAAAACGAAAGGTCTCAGGCTTTATAAAGATGATAAGCTTACGAAATTACCCAGGGCCGAATGGGATCCATACATCAATCCTGCAAAGGAAGCAATTGAAACAGAACTGGGAAGATTTAAAACGAAGCACGGTTCTAAAAGCGGCGCCTGGTGGAATAATCAGATCTACATCCGCTATTTTGCCTGGCTTGAGACTCCACTTGTATTCTTATTAGGAATCTTATTTATCCCAGAAGGGTATAGATTTTTGGCGGCGCTTGCAATTGTTTTAGGTTTCTCTCTGCCGCATCTCATAGGGAACCGCGAAGCCTTACGGAGCCCCTCTGTTAGGTGGTTGATTCTCGCTACTGCAGGAGTGGCAGCATTAATTCCCATATTGGGGCCTACACACTACGCCACCATACTCGCCATTACCGGATTAACGATAGTGCACGCATCGATTAATCTAAAAAACAAAGTCGTTAACTGGAAGGTTACCACTGTAATGACCACTGTTACATGCGTACTATTACTATCGCTTCACTATGTACCGGATATTCCGTTAAAAACATTTTTCAGTTTTATGCACATTCCGGAACTTATGAATGTAAAACTTCCCACATTCCTT
>JAPLLP010000033.1:914-1741 GCA_026387515.1 Candidatus Omnitrophota bacterium
CAAAATCGATTATAAGCGCGATATAAACTGGATTAAAGTCGCAACCGCTTTCCTATTGACGGTTTTTATATTTAACTGGTTCTGGCCATTTACATATAACGTATGGCTGGCAGCTTTGCCTTATCCTTACATCATTTCACTTGGTATTGCCGACCAGATGTTCACGGCCTGGACTTCATTCTGTATAATGTTCTTTATAGAAGGGATAATCGAGAAGGCCTTGCCCGCCCATAAAGATATGCAAAAACCCCATTTGCCATTCGAGGAAATCATGTTAAATAAGCGGAAACAATTGAGAGAAGCCATCATTGCCGTTTTTCCATATTGGGTCATAGGGATGGCAGTGACGTTCCGGCTTCCGATAGATTTTTCCAGTAAGACCGTCATCGTGGCGGCATTGGAACCTCCATCGGTTATTTATATGTTTTATGTATCTAATAAGCGAACCGGTACGGACGATGCCGTAAAAATGAAGAACTGGGCCAAAGTTGTGTTGCCCATAGCGCTGTTTTACAGCATCTCTCTATTCTTATCGTGTTGTTTTGGTATTCTATCTCCGCCTTTTACTACCCTCGCCATATTGATAGGCGCATCGGTCTATGTGCCTACGCTCATATGGGGTTTTGAAAAAATTTCCAAATCTACCAAACCAGCGTCACCAGCCAGTTTGGACATATGGCAAAACCCTAATTCCGCAACAGGATACAAACCTTTGCGCGACAGGATTGCAGAGATAGAACGTGCCAGAAAAGGTTTATACAAAGACGGCATCATAATCAGGACTCCTCTCGCATATTCACCGGAGTTGAGTGAAAAGACCGGCAAGG
>JAPLLP010000003.1:0-955 GCA_026387515.1 Candidatus Omnitrophota bacterium
TCCCTGAATTGATCGCCTCTCTTGATATCAACCTGGCCCCGCTGGAACAGAGCGTCTTTAACGATGCCAAGTCGGAGAACAAGTGGACCGAAGCTGCCCTCGTGAAAGTACTCACGGTAGCAGGAAGGACCGGCGCCTTTGCGGACGTAATTGAAGACGGTATAACCGGTCTGCTTTGTTCTGGCCAAGACGAATGGTATGAAAAACTATCGAAGGCCATAAATGACCGGGAATATCGGCGCACAATGGCACAGAAGGCCTACGATAAGGCAATTAAAGAGCATATCACCGCTTACACCGGCAAACCCCTGGCAAACTTTATTAAATCTAAACTGGCCCCGTCTATCGGCATAGTAGTCCCCAGCACAAGGGTCAGCGGCGGCATAAATGTACTTATGAAACATTACCGGATATTATGTGATCACGGCGATGATGTTACCGTACTGGCTGAACTGGGTGACGGGCATAATATTGGTATAAACGGTGATGAAATAAATGTCGTCTCCATGCGCAAAATATTCGTAGAGGCATATTTTGATAAACTCGTGGCCAGCCTCTGGAGTACCCGCACTTTTGTTGACTCTTATCCGAAGGTGGGAAAAAGGTATTACCTTGTCCAGAATTATGAAACTGACTTCTATTACTACGGCAACATCGGCCGGCGTTACGCCAATTTAACTTATGGTGACTTTCTGCCCCATATCAATTACATCACTATCTCACGATGGTGCCAGCAGTGGCTCAAGGAAAAATTCGGCAAGAAATCGCTCTACGCTCCTAACGGCATCGATCCGGACCTGTTCAAATGCGTCAACAGGGATTTCGGGAGCAAAATAAGGATATTAATCGAGGGTGACAGCGAATCATATTATAAGAATGTCGATGAAAGCTTCCGTATTGCCGCGGCCCTCGATCACGACAGGTATGAGGTATGGTATCTCTCCACAGTCGGCAA
>JAPLLP010000003.1:998-1363 GCA_026387515.1 Candidatus Omnitrophota bacterium
CACCACTGGAGATGATGGCGGCGGGCGGGACTGCCGTCGTCGCCCCTAACGGCGGCAACCTGGAATATCTCAAAGATGAAGAAAATTGCCTACTGTATGGGCCGGGGAACATAAACCAGGCCGTAGATAATATCCAGAGGATTGTGGAAGATAAAGGGCTCAGGGACAGGCTGATAGAAGGCGGACTTAAGACGGCGCAGTCACGCAGTTGGGATAATATAACCGCTGATATACTGAAGCTTTATGAATGAATATTTAAATAAAAACCAATTACTGTTTTCGATTTATGAGACGGCACGTTTCTCTGCGATAATGTGAATAGTAAAATCGCTTAAGGCAACATAAATAATTGTTAATCCAACATA
>JAPLLP010000003.1:1431-2662 GCA_026387515.1 Candidatus Omnitrophota bacterium
GAGCCAGGTCTCCCTGCTATGGCAAAATATCATATCTAACCTCTGGTCCCATTTATCGATTAATTCAGCGACATGGGTAATATCATTTTGATCTACATCCATATTATAGTCCTGTATTAAATGCGATAGAGTGGTCCGCTTTCTGCGGTTATCAAATGTAAACCTTTTATCAGGGATTGCAGCATATATAAAGCCGTCATCTTTGATAACGCGCTTCCATTCGTATAGAGCTTTAACAGGGTTGGCTACATGCTCAAGTACATGTGCTGAGCAGACAAAATCATACTGGCCGTCTCCGGCAAAATGCAGGTTTGTTGCTTCTGCAATATAATCCACCTCTTCGGGAGCACTACCACCGGGTAAAATGATATTTGCATCGATAACCTTCTCACATAAAGACAGGTATGTGGTATATTCGGGACTTAACCTTCCGCCTATACGTATGCCCGTTTTACCCTTGAATTTTGTTTGAAGAATACTGGCAATAGCATTCCTATCTTTTCTAGAATAACATGCCGAGTTATAGCGTATTCTTAGCCTGATGAATTTTTCCCTGGTCCGTGCCCGGGCGCAATAATTTATCAAATACTTTCCTATTTGTATTCATAGTTTTTATTTCTTCCAAATTACAAGTAAGCGACTACCCGCTAATATTCGCCTTAAAATAAAATAGATAATCACGCACCTGTTTCTATTAACTACAACGATACGGACACACAATCACAAAACAACAACGGACGAAGGTTCTTGTTTAATATCGTCTGCATGGCTAAGGCAAGAACAGTCCTGCCAATCCCGAAAAACTATCCTATTAGCATATCAAATATCCAATTTACTATAAAATGAAGATATCATAGCTATGTAACTATATATGGTCAATATACATAGATATGAAGACGGCGCAATTCAGGTAGCTGGAAAATTATAATCAGTGATATACTAGAACTTTATGATAGTGAATTGAAACACTGTGCTTTCACGATTAGAATACTATAAGGTATATCAGAGAAAAATGAAATGGCTACTATAATAGTTGACAACCTAAATAAAAAATACCGTATCCCTCACCAGAAAAAGACCACGCTCTTCCAGAACGTCCTGAGTGTAATAAAACACCAGCAAACATACGAAGAGTTCTGGGCAGTCAAAGATGTTAGCTTCGAGGTCGCAAAGGGCGAGACATTGGGCATTATCGGCAGGAACGGTTCAGGCAAGTCCACCCTGCTCAAAA
>JAPLLP010000238.1:0-2529 GCA_026387515.1 Candidatus Omnitrophota bacterium
GATCTTCCTAAGGAGATTACCGCTCTCTTTATTTCCGCGGTATACTTCGGTCACGCCTTTTTGCCGGCCGTGACCTAAAACTTCGCTTACTGTTATAAGATTGACCTCGGCTTTATAAAGTTCCGCCTTTACCTCTTCCAGCCTATAAGGCTGGATAATAGCAATGATTAATCTCATTCAAACCTCCTTCGCAATGCGAACCCCAATCCATCCGATAGGATTGGGGGTGATACGCTTAGCGCGGGGTGCTTTATTCCAATATAGTATACGCCCTTTCACGATGCTGCGTCAGGTCAAGGCCGATCTCTTCATCTTTATCCTTTACCCGCACACCAACGATAAAATCAACAAGTTTATAAATCACCAGGGTAACCACAAAAGAGTACACGAGCGTTGTCAATACCGCAATTGCCTGGATCAAAAACTGCCTGGGATTACCGAAGAACAACCCATCTGCTCCGGCGGGATTAACCGCCTTGGAAGCAAATAGCCCTGTTGCTAAAGCGCCCCAGATACCGCCTATGCAGTGAACGCCAAAGGCATCCAGGGAATCGTCATATCTTAGCCTTGGCTTAATCACGCTCACCGCAATAAAACAGAACACGCTTACTAAAACACCAATTATTATTGCTGAAGTGGCGTTGACAAACCCTGCGGCCGGGGTAATCGCTACCAATCCCGCGACTGCTCCGGAAGCAGTACCAAACATCGTGGGTTTACCATTACGCATCCACTCAATCAAGGCCCAGCTTAATCCTGCTGCCGCGGCGGCAGTATTGGTAACTACAAAGGCATTAACTGCCAGGCCGTTTGCGGCAAGGGCGCTGCCGGCATTAAACCCGAACCAGCCAAACCACAATAATCCCGTTCCCAATACTACAAAGGGCAGATTGTGCGGTGCCGGAGCATTATGGTCTAAATGCTTTCTTCTGCCTATTACAATAGCCGTGGTCAAAGCGGCGATCCCTGCATTAATATGCACAACCGTACCTCCGGCAAAATCTAATGCCCCCAGATTCTTCAACCATCCCCCAACTCCCCATACCCAATGCGCTACCGGATCATACACAAAAGTAGCCCAGAGCAAGGTAAAAAGCAGGAAGGCGGAGAATTTCATCCTCTCGGCAAACGCGCCAAGGATCAAAGCCGGAGTAATTATCGCGAACATCGCCTGAAAAGCCATAAACGCCTGATGCGGTATCGTGCCCGCGTAATCGGCATAAGGCTCAAAACCGACTCCATTTAGGCCAATCCAGCCTAAGCCTCCCCAAAAACCCTTATTAGGTGCGAAAGCAAGGCTGTAGCCAAAAATTACCCACTGCACGCTCACTGCGCAAAGAATGATGAAACATTGCATTAAAATACTCAATACATTCTTACGCCTGACCATCCCCCCGTAAAAAAAGGCCAATCCCGGGGTCATCAGCATAACCAGCGCCGATGAAAACAAAACCCACGCCGTATCACCCGCATTTATCATTTCTACCCTCCTTCACAGTAGTGAATGCCGGCCGATCCGATAAGACCGGGCATCACGGTAGCGAACACCCGCGCAATTTCCCCACGAGGGGACACCGGCGCAATTCCGATAAGCGCCGGGTGCCTTATCTGAGCCAGGTAGCCGCTTAGCGCGGGGTGTCACAACAATTCTATTAAAAGTCAACATCCAGTTGAAAAGTTATTGTGCCTTTTGAATTAGGATTATTATAAGTGTCGTAAGCTAAGATCGCAGAAACATTATTGGTAAACTTCCAGGAAAAGCCGTAGTTAATAGCGCCATAAGAAGATTGTGTCCCCTGATAATCCACGCACAACCAAAGCCTGTCGCTAATTTCGCTCATCGTGCGCTCCCAAGCGATCATTGGTCCGGCGTTATCGCGGTCACCATTCTTATCCCGCAGTAATCTACCATTACCATTAAAATAACCGGCGGAGAATCTCCCCAGGTTGAGCTTGCCCAGAGAAGCTGTTTTTGCGCCCCTTAGATACCAAACATTATTGTTAGTCCTATTGCTCCTTGTGCCCATGTCATAAGCACCTATGGCAAACGCAGGCATATATTTAAAATAAGCGTCTTCCGGCACTCCCAGTTTAAAATGAAAATACCAGGGGCTGGAATCAAGAAAAGGACCCAGCCCTTTCTTGTAATCAAAACCCGTCTCTGCCATAATCCTGCCCAAGGGAGACCAAAACTTACCTAAAAGACTGAACATATAACCGGTTATCATTATGATCTTTTCCTTTAACCGGAGTATAAGTATCTAAGTTTAAATGTACCTTACCGTAAGGCTGGATGTCCGTTGAAGGAGTCCATATAAGCGTAGTGGGAGTAGCGTAAGAAAACGTAAAACCTAAAACTAAAAGTATAAAACTAAACAGTAGAATCTTGAACTTTGGCATTTTCACCCCTGTTTACACACCCGGCCTCATCGGATCGGCCGGTGTGTTGCCTACTGCAACAAAAAGGCGCCTTTTAATCCTTTCATTGGAATTAAAAGACGCCTATGTATTTTCTTCTGCGCTTCAACG
>JAPLLP010000238.1:2573-7985 GCA_026387515.1 Candidatus Omnitrophota bacterium
ACGCTAAATATCCAGATGTTTCCTACATTTCTCTCTCATGCTCTTCTGCAACGTAACCACCCGCACATGAGAAACATTCAACCTCTTGCCTATCTCGCGTGTGGTCAAACCTTCAAGACGCAACAAGAATACCTCTTTCTCCCGGTCTGTGAGCCCGTTATTCCTGATCGCTTCGATTAGCATGTCACAGTGAGCGCCCTCGCGCAGCCCATCAACTCTACAAGAAGGCAAGATATCCCCCAAATCAAACCCCTCACCTTGCGCGTTAGTGAATGCGCTTAAGCTCTCTGCCTCTTGCTTATTGAAGCGTTTACGTAGATAATTCTTAAGGTGGAAATAACATCCTTGCAGGATGTAACTATTTGTCTTATCCGCGAGCTTGCAGTCTTTATAATCAAGCAAGAGGCGCAACATCGCTTCCTGATAAAGGTCATCGTAGCCGACTGAGACAGCGCGTCCGCCTATCCTGTAAACAATTCGCTTTAAGGTCGGTGATACTTCCTTTATCAGTTCTTCGAAATTCTTCATACCTGCTCCAAAATAAAAAGACGTCCTTTATCCAAATCTGGATGAAGGACGTCTACGTCCCCAGTTACACCTTGCGCTAATCGGAATTGCGCAAGTGTTTCGCTTCCTGCGAAAAAAAATCTTCCGGCGGATTTGCCAGAAGACTTCAGTGTCTTAATTTACTTCCCTGTAACCAATTAAAGTATATCACAATCTAATTACCTGTCAAGTTTTTTTCGATAGGTAATCGATAATCGCTACTGCGGCTTTCTTAGCCATGCCCATGGCCTCGATTACTGTACCTTCTCCCCCCACAATATCCCCGCCGGCAAATACCCCCTTAATCGAGGTCTCCATGGTCTCAGGGTCAACTACAAGATCGGCGTATTTATCCACTTTTAGCTCCGGCGTAACGCTAGTTAAAACCTGATTCGCCTTAAGCCCCACCGCGATTATCGCTACATCGCAATCAATCTCAAAATCACTCCCCTCTATCGCAACAGGCCTTCTCCGGCCGGATTCATCCGGCTCACCCAGCCTGCACTGTAGGCATTTTATCTTCCTGACAAAACCCTTTTCGTCACCCACAAACTCAACCGGCTGCACCAGGAACTTAAAATTAACCCCCTCCTCTTTGGCATGCCCGATCTCAAGCCTGCGCGCGGGCAGCTCTACCTCAGTGCGACGATAGATAATAGTGGTATCGGCAACCAATCCTTGCATCTTCTGCAGGCGTAGCGCAACGCGGGCCGCGTCCATAGCGGTATTGCCTCCGCCGATCACCACCATCTTCTTACCTATATTTACGGGGGTATGGAACTCAGGGAATTTATAAGCCGACATAAGATTGACGCGGGTAAGAAATTCATTAGCGGAATATATATTGCAGAGATTTTCGCCCCCAACTCCTAAAAATCCGGGCACTCCCGCACCTAAGCCTAAGAATATACTAGAGAATCCTTCGGCAAAAAGCTCGGTTAATGTTTTAGTCCTACCGATAATGAAATTAGGGACAAATTCTACGCCCAGTACTTTGAGATAATTTATTTCGTGATCCAGGATATCCCGGGGAAGGCGAAAAGGCGGTATGCCGTAACGTAACACCCCTCCCAATAGTTGTAAGGCCTCAAAACAAACTACCTTGATCCCTTTTCTGGCCAGCTCACCGGCACAACAGAGGCCTGCCGGGCCGGAACCCACTACCGCAACCCTGCATTTGGATAATTTCTGTTCAACTGCGGATTGCCCCTCCAGATTACTATTCAGGCCAAAATCTCCAGAAAAACGCTCCAGAAAATGTATGTTAATCGCGCCCTCCGAAGCAAAGGGCAACCCCCCTTTTTTATTAAGAACGCATGCAAAGCGGCACTGGTATTCCGCCGGACAAACCCTGCCGCAAATAGAAGGAAAATTATTTTTCTCTTTGATCATATTATAGGCCCCGAAATAATCCTTGTCTGTAAGCTTTTTGATAAAAGTCTTGATGTCTATGCCTACGGGGCAACCGGCTATGCATTTAGGATCCTTGCACTGCAGGCATCTTGAAGCCTCCTGCAGCATCTCCCCTTCACTATAGCCTAAAACTACCTCGGAGAAATTTTGCGCCCTGATAGCGCTAGACAGCTCTTTAGGATAATTTTTGCAGGTTACAGGCATGCTTCTCTTTCTCTTGGTAAATACAGTTTCTTTTGATAAGCTCATCCCAATCCACCTGATGCGAATCAAATTCGGGGCCGTCTATACAACTAAACCTAGTCTTGCCAGCTACTGTCACGCGACAACAACCACACATACCGGTAGCGTCTACCATCAAGGCATTCAAGGAAACTACCGTCCTGACTCCAAAGGGACCGGTCACTGAAGAAACCCGCCTCATCATCGGTATAGGGCCAACCGCATAGACCAGGCCATATTTGTGTTTCTCCAGTAATTCCTGGAGTATATCGGTAACAAAACCTTTTCTGGCATAGGAGCCATCATCTGTAGTAACATAAAACTCATCCGCTAAACCTTTAAGTTCTTTTTCTAGAATTAAAAGTGATTTAGCCCTTGCCCCTATTATTAAGGTAAGATGATTTCCCTTCTCTTTCAAGGCCCTGGCCACAGGGTAGATCTCGGCAATACCCACGCCTCCACCAACCAATATTACCTCCCCAAGATCAGCTACCTCGGTAGGATGACCTAATGGGCCAACCAGGGCGTATAAAGAATCCCCAACCTCCATCTTCCCCAGGAGTTTAGTGGTTAATCCGGCTTCCTGAAAAATTAGAGTTATGCCCTCTTTATCCCTTGCCACCACGGTTAGAGGGATACGCTCACCTTTTTCACTTACCATCAATACTACAAATTGACCCGGCAAGACCTTGGCGGCAATATGGCTAGAGGCGATTTTCATGCGAGTAATCCTTACCCCGTTCTCTTCGGCAACAATCTCTTTGCGCAGTATCTTCACAATATTACCTCAAGTTAGCAGATTACCCTAAACAAGGTTTTCTACCTTTATTCGCCTTCTTTGAACGCCAATTAAGCTTGCCTCTACGTTTACGCTTTCCCATTTTTGTCCTCCTTCACAGTAAGTGAACGCCGGCGCAAATCCTATTAGCGCCGGGCGCCTATCTGGGCCAGGTAGCCTATTAGCGCGGGGTCTAATACTTGTTGTATTTCCCCGGGATGCTCCCGGTTATGTAACGCATTGCCTCGAAGATACAGATACGGATGGCCTTTTCCATCGGGGTATTGGCATAGGCAAAAAGATTACTCCCCAAAGCCCAGTTCGACGAAGAGCCGGCCATAACCGCTCCGGATATATCCGTTGCCTGGCCCTGGACCCGGCCGGCAGCCACTATCTGCGAAGTGGCCGCATCGGTGACGCGGATATCCAGTGCGATGTGCGCCTTATTCAGGGTTACGCCCAACAATCCTCCTAAGACGCCGCTATTCACGCCGCCTCCTCCTCCAGTTCCAGCGCTCCCTCCTGAAGCCTGAGGTTCAAAATCTGAAACAGTCACGCTTACAATTAGATCCGCCGCGGGCTCCTTTGTTTTCTGGAAACTCTCCGGCTCTAGGATCTTAAAATGATTCCCGGAACTCAGGGCAGCCAGAAACATCTCTTTAAGCCCCAAACCAATCTTCTGGCTCGCCTTGGAAGCTGTAACCGTAAAATCCGCAACTTCTACCCTGGCCTTGGGGCCGGAGTAAGCCGTCGGAGAAACTCCCGACTCATTACGGCCTGAAGGGCGCAAACGCGCGCACCCCTCTAATACCCCTATCAAAAGGCATATAGTCACAATAACTAAACCCCTGTGCATCCTTCTAATCACTAATTAGTCTTTTCGGTAGCCGTAGGCTCTGCTTGTGTCTCATTAGAGACTCCGCTGTCCTGCGCAGCTGGCTTAGGCTGAACTTGGGGCACACTAGTTTGTTGCGGAGAGGCTTGTGGCTCAGGCGCAATTTCCGGTTTTTCTATGCTGATATTCTTGGAGATATTCTTACCATCGGAGGATACGATATAATCAATACTCACGGTATCCTGGGGTTTTATCTCTTCAAATGACTTAATGTTATCGAGTATCGTCTTGTTATCCACCGCTACAGTCATTTCCTTCTCTTGATCGGTCTCG
The DNA here is from genome assembly GCA_026387515.1 of Candidatus Omnitrophota bacterium. Next base: position 6,701 of record JAPLLP010000238.1, read on the forward strand.
TAATCAAAATATTTCACAACCAAACTCTTGTTCTGCGAGTCTATCGAAGACACCTCTCCCCAGAGCCATAAAATATCAGCCTCCACTACCCCTTCTTCATTCTTCGGGGTCTGGGTAGCCTGTTCTTGGGCTAAACCCCTATTCGTATATACAAAAAATAAACAAGCCAGGCTTATCAAAATGAAGGCGATCTTTTTCATTGAATACCTCCTTCACAGTAGTGAACCCCAATCCTATAGGATTGGGGGTTAATCAGTAAGGCCGGATACATTGAATTTCAAAAAATACTTTAACATAAACAACCCCTTTTGTCAAATGTATAAAGCCCAAGAAAATAATAAGGGTTAATAGGCGCCTGATCTTATTGCTCAGGCATCTCTATTAACCCTTATTTTACTACAGGAAAGTAACCCTTTTATTCTTTAGCTATCGCGAGGGTAATCACACCCGCTAAGAGCAAAAATAGGCCAATGCCCCCCTCAATGAGAGCTAATAATTGTGGCCACCACTTAATAATAGCCAGGACGCCCAGGGCTAAAAACACCAGACCCAAAAGCACCTTAAAAATAGTTGACATCGTCTTTTTCATATCACAACATTTCTTTTCTTCTTGTTTTACTTCTTCTGCCATATTTCACCTCCCTTATTTTGGCTTTGATTTCCATCTACGGTGAATCCAACCCCACTCCGCAGGATACCTTCGAATATATGCCTCTATTATACCGGTGAGGTTTTGAATATTAATACGAATAGTTTCTTCTGGGGTAGCGCCCTCTTCCAATTTTAATTCCGGTTCAAATATGATCTTATGCTCGTCGCCTTCTTGGCGAACGATAAAACAAGGTATTATCGCTGCCCCGGTACGTTGAGCTAGCACAACCGGGCCCGTAGCGGTAGCTGCCTGGGTGCCGAAAAAATTTACAAAAACTCCGGAAGTCCCGAAATTCTGGTCTATAGGTATAAAGACCGCGGTATTATGCCTGAGCATACGTATCGTCCCTTCAACGCAGGCGTTACGCGGCTGGCTATAGATAGTCTGAATATTTAACTTGTTTCGCTTCCCGCGGAAAAACTCTTCTGTCCGCTTGTCCTTCATCGGCCGCATTATCCCGGCTGCCCGGTATCCTTCAACGCTCAAGCGGCCCAGAAGCAGAGGAAAATTCCCGAAGTGCGCACTTACCAGGATAACCCCTTTGTTCTTTGCCAAGGCCCGGTCCAGGTTTTCTTTGCCGGATAAGGCAATGCATTTCTTGAGGATTTCGGGTTTATCCAAGAGATAGAGTAT
>JAPLLP010000010.1 GCA_026387515.1 Candidatus Omnitrophota bacterium
AGGTAGCCCCCGTGTCATCGCTGCGGTATATTCCGGTCGTATTATCGTTGCCATTCACAACAGATAGGTAAAACCGGGAAGAATTCGATGGATCGGCTGCCAGGTTCTGGATATTGCCCTCTGGAAGGCCAGTTACGGTATTATTGAAAGTAGCGCCGCCATCGGTGCTCCGATACAGACCCACCGTTGTTATTGGGTCGCTCATGTTGCGGACGGTGGCCATCATGACACCCGTAGCTCCCGCCCCACGGGCAGCAACGCCGGTGATGTCCATATCGTCAAGAGTTCCCCGCCCTAATTCGCTCCAGGTATTCCCTCCATTCGAGGAATACTGTATCCCGGTGAGCGGACCGCTCGCGAATGAATATGCGCTCTGCTTACCAATGCCGGCAATTATAGTCTGATTGGTCGCATCGGTGCTGTCAAAATTCATGGCTCCGATTGATAACGATGACAACCGGTCTGTTAAGGGGGTCCAGTTCTTCCCATTGTCCGTGGTTTTCCAGATACCACCGTTGACGGCCCCGGCATAAATAATTTTACTATCGGTCGGATCCACCAGCACCTTCGTGATAGCTCCGGTCGTGGGATTGCCGGTACTATTCATCCCCTCCACATTCACAAAATCGTTGACAACATTCGACTGGATCTGTCCCGATCCCAGGTCTTTCCATTTGGTGTTAAAAGTAACTGCTAATGCGGGCGTAACGAATAAGAAGGCAAGGGAAAGGATCGCAATGGTGGAAATATTTTTTTTCATTGAGTTATTTCTCCTTGTGCCATATTTTCGTATATTACCGTTAATTTCCGAAGTATGCAAGGTAAATGAACTAGTCGTAACGAAGATCCCGCCCTTTCCAGCTCCTTCAAAGGGCGCCGAACGGGTTTAAATATTTCCAGCTTGGCTGCTCACGCGCGATCTCTCTCTCATAGTATTATTTCCCGCATTTAGCCTTTATGATGGCCAGATCATTATCCACCATCATCTTTACCAGCTCTTTAAATCTAACCTTTGGCTTCCAGCCTAATATCTTTCTGGCTTTAGAGTAGTCGCCTAATAAAACATGGACATCGGACGGCCTGTAAAAATCCTTGTCAATCTTTACATGCTTCTTCCAGTCAAGGCCGGCATGGCTAAAAGCAAGCTGGACAAACTCTTTTACAGTATGCGCTTCCCCGGTAGCGATAACATAATCATCAGCCTTTTTCTGCTGCAGCATAAGCCACATCGCCTCAATATATTCTCCGGAAAATCCCCAATCTCTTTTTGCGTCTAAGTTACCGAGTCTTAGTTTTTTGGCCAATCCAAACTTTATTTCAGCAACCGCATTGGTTATTTTACGCGTAACAAATTCAAACCCCCTCCTGGGAGACTCATGATTAAAAAGTATCCCATTGCAGGCAAACATTCCATAAGCTTCACGATAATTACGCGTTAAGTCAAACCCCGCGACTTTGGATATACCGTAAGGAGACCTGGGATGGAACGGCGTATTTTCATTCTGAGGGGTTTCTTTGACTTTCCCGAACATCTCGCTGGACGCGGCAAAGTAAAACTTACAGCGCGGTGCTACCTCCTTAAGCGCGGCAAGGATATAATGCGTGCCATTGATATTTGTATTAATAGTCGAAAACTCATCCTCGAAAGAATAACCCACAAAGCTCTGCGCCGCCAGATGATAGCACTCATCGGGCTTCATCCTATGGACAATTTTAAACAAACTCGCGAAACTCTCAAGTGAGCCGGAATGCAGAGTGATTTTTTTTAGAAGATGTCTTATTCTCCAAAGCTGACGCTCAGGGTCTTCCAGGGCAACCCTTCTGACAACGCCATGGACCTGATAGCCTTTCTTAAGCAAGAATTCTGATAAATATGAGCCGTCCTGGCCATCAATTCCTGTAATAAGCGCTTTTTTCATTACTTAGTTCCTCGCTCTTTATTTTTCTTCGAAAATTTGGGCCCCGTTCGGAACCTACAAAGCGTTTGCTCTATATAGACCTGTAGTTAGTTCTATACCAATCCACTGTCTTTTTAAGCCCTTCTTCGAAACTCACCTTTGCTCTGAAACCAAATTCCTTGGCGGCCTTTGAGGTATCCAAAAAACGCCTAGGCTGACCATCGGGTTTGGTGGTATCCCATATAACTTTTCCTTTAAATCCTGATAATTGCACAATCAGTTTCGTTAATTTTTTGATGGAGACCTCGAACCCGGCGCCTATATTTACAGGATCTGGTTTATTGTACTTCTCCGTTGCCAGAATTATCGCCTCTGCACAATCTTCTACATACAAAAATTCTCTGGTAGCCTTACCTGTACCCCATACCGCTACTTCACCCGACCCTTTATCCACAGCTTCATAAAATTTTTTTATCAAGGCCGGGATAACATGGCTTGACTCCGGATCAAAATTATCCCCCGGACCATACAGATTCACAGGTAACAAAAAAATGGAATTGAACCCGTATTGATTCCGGTAGGCCTGCGATTGCACAAGCAGCATCTTTTTTGCAAGGCCATACGGGGCATTTGTTTCTTCGGGATAGCCATTCCACAGATCCTCTTCTTTGAACGGCACGGGGGTAAACTTAGGATAGCAGCATACTGTGCCCAGGGCTACGAATTTTTCCACTCCTGCCTGCCGTCCTACTTCCAAAATCTGCGCATTCATCATAAGATTGTCATAGAAAAATTTTCCGGCATTCATAAAGGTCGCGCCAATTCCTCCAACAACTGCCGCCAGATGGATAACTATATCCGGCCGCGATGCCCGGTACACTCTTTTCACAGATTCCATATTAACCAGATCATAATTTTTCCTCAGGGGAACAAATACGTCCTTACATCCCCTCTTTTTTAGTTTTTCGACAATATAAGATCCTAGAAAGCCTGTCCCTCCGGTAACAAGAATACGCTTATTTTTTAAATTTATATCCATGTTTTAGCTCATGTTCCCATCATCTGTTTGGACATAAAACTTCCAAAAATTACTATTCGATCAACAACTACGATAGAATCCATCAAGGCATGGAAAGAATAACAAAAAATACCGGAAACTCACCTTGCAAACTATGCAGTATAAGGGATGTCACCAGCGAAAATCTATAGTACTAATACCCCTTATCCTAAGGTTAATACTTAGCATATGTTCATTTAGTATCGCTAAGGCTTTTTTCTTAAAGTGTGCCTCATCCTTAATTATGGAATGCCACCTTACTCCTTGTATCTCTTTCCCAAAAAGCCAATCTTTTATATATTTTTTATAATTCTCACTCATCGGAGCATTCCGTCTAAAACTTTCCTTATCGAAAAAAAGCGATTCTTCTTTGATACTGACAAGATCAGGGCAGCCGAAAAGCGTGGCCGTGGACATAAAAAAGAAGCATGTCCGAACCCAGCTCTGTGATTCATGTCCCAGGATCTCAATTTTATTATCATAAGAATCGATGTGACCGAGACATACAGGCCTATTTGCCACAAAATCAAGATGCTTTTTGCTAAAATCATCCAGATAACCGGTATATAACGTATTAAATGCATCTGTTACGAAATGAACTATTTTATAACCTTTTATCTCTTCGGAATATTCATCGACTATCTTTTGCCATGCGCTAAACTCGCCATATGTATTATCGCCTGATATTAAGCGACACCCTAAGTCGTCAACTGTATTATCGTTCATATCTTTGATCTTGTTATCGATAATCCAGAACGATACGCTGGCATCCAGATGATTCTTTGCATACCACGCTGTTAAAACTTCCAGACTATGCGGATATTTTTCAATACCATAACGGACAAACAGGCAAAGTATCTTTTTATGCGCTATCGCGGTCATCTTATCTTCCCAAGCCATAAACAATCAATCTGCAATATGCTGCTGTGCCATACCATGAAAATAGGATTCCTGAGTTTTGTCCTTATCAAAGAAATGGTCTTGCAGCATGTTACTTAATTCACGATATACTTTATTGTGATTTAAATCATATAAAGAATAAAGGCGGGCATTATTTTCAAGGGTTTCCTGTAATTGTTTGTTCTTTATCAATTTCTCAATTCCGGATATAAAATCCGCAGGCTCATGGGCAATCAGAAAAAGCTCGCCGTCTCGCTGCGGTAGCCCTTCAACTCCTGCAGGGGTGCTTAGCAATGCCTTTCCATAAGCCAGTGCTTCCAGCGACTTGATTTTAAGGCCCGTGCCCGCAACAACCGGGTTTACCACAACCAAAGCATTTGAGTATTCGTCTGCAATATTTTCGACATAACCTACGAGTTCGACTCCGGCGTGAACGCCACAGAGCAAAACTTTGCATATAGGCCCCGCTATTCTGAGCCTGGCATCCGGTATTCTCTTTTGAATTTTCGGCCATATTTCTTTAATAAACTTATTCACCGAAAAAATATTCAACGGGTTTCCTGATGCAACTATCAAAATAATATTTTTTCCGCATGGCA
>JAPLLP010000229.1 GCA_026387515.1 Candidatus Omnitrophota bacterium
GCCGAGAAGAAAAATATCTCGGTAGAGGTTTCTCTTAAATCAAAAATAGAAGTTACGGTTGACGGAGAAAAATTGGGCCGTGTATTGTTAAATCTGATGGATAATGCCATTAAATATACCCCTAAAGGGGGGAGGATAACCGTAAGCCTGGCAAAACATGCTGCCCATGCCGAAGTCAGGATTGCGGATACCGGTATTGGTATCGATGAAAAAGATTTGCCTTTTATTTTTGAGCGCTTGTATCGCGCAGACAAGTCCCGCAGCAGTCAGGGCTTCGGTCTTGGCTTGAGCATCGCCAAATCTATCATCCAGGCCCACCACGGCACGATCATTGCCCAGAGTAAGTTGCAACAAGGTAGCACCTTTATCGTTTCCCTTCCTCTTAATGATCCAAGGGATTAAAAAATTTTAATCTTGTTCTAATCTTCTTTTAATGATTATTATGCTAGGCTGTTTCAGAGACTCGGCTTTATCGGATAGGCCGGTGTTCACTACTGCTGTAACACCCCGCGCTAAGAGGAATTGCGCGGGTGTTCACTACTGTGAAGGAGGTGAAGAAGATGAAAAGACTGACAGGAATTTTTGCAGCTATTTTTTTGTTGGCAGGATTTCTTAGTGTAGGTTTTGCCGAGGAAGGAAACGTTACCGCTTTGGATACGAGCAAGCCCGCGGTGACAACCAAGGCAGTCGCAAAACATAAAAAGACCGTCGTAAAGAAGCAAAAGAAGAACAAAAAACCAAAACAGACAAAACAGGCAAAGCAGGAACAGGTAGCGACAGGGGGAGCAACGAAATGAAAATAATTCCGCTGCTACTTTTTTTAACCCTATCCCTGATAATGGGAGGAATTATCTTTGCCGAGTCGGTAGATTTAGTGTCCGGTAAGGTTGAAAAGGTGGATCTTGCCGATCCGGAAAAAGGCATCAAGTCTGAAATCTCGATTGTTACCGAAGACGGCACCAAGATCAGCGTCTTAGTAAAAACGAATACCACGATATATGACGCGGGCTGGAAGGCAATCGGTTTGGACAAGATAAGAGAAGGCAATCGGGTCAAGATAAAATATTTGACTTCGAAAGAAGGGGTGCGTGAAGCCAGGTCCTTGAGTTTGGTAAAATAGTGCTTGGTTTTAAACTGCGGCAGGTGCTCATTCAAGCGCCTGCCGCGTCCTAAGAAAAACCCAATGCCAGAAAAAAATAATGTAACGGAGATTTCTGTCCGCCCCTACCAAGAGATCGATAGGGAGGCAGTAAGGAAGATTTTTTGCGATACCGCTTTCATGGGGCAGCCCATGGAACTTTTCTTTGATGATCGTCAAATTATGGGTGATCTTCTTACGCTGTATTATACGGATTATGAACCGGAATCATTGTTTGTCGCCGAATGCGCAGGCCGGATAGTGGGATGCCTGACAGGATGCACGGATAGCGCAAGAAAAAAAAGGATTTGGTCTAGGAAGTTATTTTTTAGGATATTTTTCCGCCTCTTGAATAAAGGCCTTATTTTTAAGCGTAAGACTTCCAGATTATTATTTTATCTAGCCAGAAGTTTCTTCAAGGGCGAATTTAACCGTCCGGGTATTCCCAGGGAATACCCGGCGCATTTCCATATTAATATCCATAATAATTACAGGCGTCTGCAGGCAGGAACAAAATTATTGGCAGCCTTTTTTGAATACCTCAGGAAGAAAAATATTCATGGGGTTTACGCGGCTACGTTTTCTGAGCAAGGCAGAAGATTTTTCCAAGAGAGTGGATTTATCCTGCTCTGGGAAAGAAAAAATTCCCAATGGCACTATCTATTAAACCGCGACGTAAAAACCTCACTTTTCGCTATTTTGCTAGATTAAATTTCTTCTGTAAAAGTACAAAGAGCTTGACAGAGCCAAAATAATATGGTATAAATATTATCAATACGAAGGTGTATTAAAGACAATAGACAGAGACGTTCAGCAGAACGTCTTTTTTTTATGCACCTTATACATGCTTAATTTCTCTTAACTTTTCCTGTCTATGGGTAAAAGTAGAGAAGGCGGGGGAACCAAGAATTCGATTTAGCGGATCTTGGGGCGAATATCTGAACTTTTAGATTAGGGTTTCTCAACCCGAGCCCGACAGCTAACCTCGTGAGCCAATTTTAAGAGAACAGACCAGAGAAAAATGTTCTTTTGTTTTTGTTTTTTAGGAGAAAACGATGGATATTCTTTTTGTATTTACAATTTTAGGTTTAGGAATAGCTTCATTCGCGTTTCTTATTCTTTGCAGTAAGGTATAGGGGGTTTATTGTATGCCGGTTATTTATTGGATTGGTGCCGTAGTTGTTTTACTTTTACTTATTTATCTTTTGGTTGCTCTTCTTAAGCCGGAGATTTTTTCATGAATTGGAATAATTTTATCCAAGCTATAACCTTTCTGGCGGCATTAGTTTTATTGGTTAAGCCTTTAGGAATTTACATGGCACGGGTATATGAAGGTAGGCCGGCAGGGTTCAATGTGTGGTTTGGATGGCTTGAGAAATCAATCTATCGCTTATCAGGGGTTCATCCTGAACAGGAGATGAACTGGAAAACATATGCTACGGCTATGATGCTATTTAATATTTTAGGTATTGTAGGCGTATATGTTCTTCAGCGCTTTCAGGCGCAACTTACTTTAAACCCGATGTCCATGTCGAAAGTATCTCCGGATCTGGCGTTTAATACAGCGGTGAGTTTTGCCACCAATACGAATTGGCAAAGTTATGGGGGTGAAATAACCTTGAGCTATCTTACGCAGATGCTTGGGTTAACTGTGCAAAATTTTGTTTCCGCGGCAACAGGAATGGCAATTCTTGTTGCTTCAATCAGGGGATTTATCCAAAAACAGGCAGAGACAATCGGCAACTTTTGGGTAGACTTAACCAGATCTGTCCTCTATATTTTGCTGCCGCTTGCGTTAATTTTGTCCTTGATTTTAGTATCGCAAGGGGTTGTCCAGACTTTTAAACCTAGCGCGAAAGTAGCCTTGCTTGAGGTTTCGAAAGACGTGGATGGAAAAACCGTTTCAGAGCAGATCGTTGCCTTGGGGCCGGCTGCATCTCAAATAGCTATTAAACAATTAGGAACCAATGGAGGAGGATTCTTTAATGTCAATTCTGCTCATCCATTTGAGAATCCCACGCCTCTGTCAAATTTACTAGAAGTTTTGGCCATACTTTTAATAGCTGCCGCATTATGCTATACCTTCGGGTATATGGTTAGAGACCGCCGGCAAGGTTGGGCATTATTAATTGCGATGTCGATTATCTTTATTCCTTGCCTCTGGACATGTATTCACTTCGAGCAAAAAGGTAACCCCTTGTTTAGCTCACTCGGTATCGATCAAAATCATTCGGCATTTCAGCCAGGCGGCAATATGGAGGGAAAAGAAGCGCGTTTTGGAATAGTAAATTCTGCTATTTGGGCAACGACTACTACCGCGGCCTCCAATGGCTCGGTAAATTCAATGCACGATTCTTATATGCCTCTGGGTGGCTTGATTCCGATGTGGCTTATACAATTAGGAGAAGTGATCTTTGGCGGAGTTGGTTCAGGCCTTTATGGTATGCTTGCGTTCGTAATTGTCGCTGTTTTCATTTCCGGGCTTATGATCGGCAGGACTCCCGAATATTTAGGCAAGAAAATAGAAAGCTATGAAATGAAGATGGCCGCGCTCATTCTTTTAATCCCGCATATGTGTGTGCTTTTAGGAACAGCAATCGCGGTTATCTTACCCAAAGCAAAAACCGCGATCTTAAATCCCGGGGCGCACGGATTTAGTGAAGTGCTTTATGCCTTTACTTCTGCCGGAAACAACAACGGAAGCGCGTTTGCCGGTTTATCAACCAATACATTCTTTTATAATATGGCGTTAGGGTTAGCAATGTTTTTTTCCAGGTACTGGCAGGCCATACCCATGCTTGCCATAGCCGGATCGCTTTCCAGGAAAAAGATTGTACCGGCTAGTTCGGGGACGTTACCTACGCATACGCCGCTTTTTATTATATTTTTAGTTATGGTTATTTTAATTGTCGGAGCACTTACCTTTTTTCCTGCTTTGGCTTTAGGTCCAATTGTTGA
>JAPLLP010000104.1:0-370 GCA_026387515.1 Candidatus Omnitrophota bacterium
CTAATTGCTTTTCAATCATTTTAAAGACAAAATTTTCGCACGGGGTGCGTAAAACCTTACGATTATACCTAGGTACAATTGACTATATTTTTACTGTTCCTATAATACTTCCCAATAGCAAAATAAAATTAGAGGCATTAAAACTTAAGGTATGACCAACAAAAAGGAGGATAACAGGCATGGAACATAATACTATTATGGGAAAGAGTGAGTTAATCGACAAATTGAACAGGGCCTATCAGATGGAAGGGGAGATGGACAGCGAGCTGGTTAATTTATGCCAGATGGAGTCCCTTCCTAAGGAACTGTCCGAAGAATCTCGTAAGCGCATACATTCTATCCTCTCAAGCATTAGGTCTGATACGTTAAA
>JAPLLP010000104.1:385-3726 GCA_026387515.1 Candidatus Omnitrophota bacterium
AACAGTTTCAAAAATAAAAAATGATAACGTCAAGATAGATACAATTATTTTAGCGGCACGATTAAGGCAGATGCTGGCAGTAGACACGAATGCATACGCGCTCTATGCGGATTTGTCCCTTAGGATCGATGACGAGTTCATTAAGGCGGAGCTCCTCAAGATCTCTAAAGATGAAAAGCGCCACTGTGTGCTTGAGTTAGAAGCGCTGTCAATACTGGAGGACTAATGGTCGCTAAAAATCGGAACGTAGAGTGGTTTAAATTTTTTATAATTGAGCTGTATATGCTCGTTATCCCTACTTTTATTTTTTATCTTATCGGTTTAAAATATCCCGCAGCATTAAACTTTTCCTATTATTTTATCGTGTATCTATTCATTGTTCAGTCTACCACCTCGTATCTGTATTCGTTTAATGCATTTAAAAGGAAAAGATTTAAGGAGCTTCCTGCTACAAAGCATGTTTCGGTGCCCAAGACGACGTTTATCATCAGCGCGTACCTGCCGGGCGAAATAGAAGTTGTCGAAAATACGATTTTAAATATTCTTGAGCACGTTGAGAGGCCCAAAAACGGGATCGAGCTGATTTTAACGTACAATACGCCTCAAATGGAGGGTATTGAGCCGCGCCTTAGAGAGTTAGCTTATAAATGGCCGGAACTTATCTTAGCCAATGCGTATAACTCAAAGGGTAAGAGCGAGAATCTAAATTACGCCTTAGAGTTGGCGTCCGGAGAGATGATTGTTTTGTTCGATGCAGATCATCTGGTTTCCCCGGATTGCCTTGCCAGGGCATGGCGTTGGCTGGATGAAGGGTATGATGCTGTCCAGGGTAGATGTAAGATCCGTAACGGCGACAGGTGCATGCTGTCCGCATTGATAGAGGTAGAATTCGAAACAATGTACGGGGTAAGCCACTATGCAAAGTCTAAAGTATTCGACTCCGCGCTTTTTGGGGGCTCAAACGGCTACTGGCGCAGTGAGGCGATCAAGCAAATAAAATTTGACCCCGGGAAGCTCACTGAAGATATAGATTCGACGCTGCGCGCGCTATTATCCGGAAAGCGTATTGTGCATGACCGCAGCATTATTTCTTCTGAACTTGCCCCTGAAACACTTGGGGCGTTGTGGTTTCAGAGGAAGCGCTGGGCGCAGGGGTGGTTTCAGTGCGCCTTAAATTACCAGATCCCGGTGTGGGCTTCCAGGTATTTTACTATTCAACAAAAATGTATGTGGACCACGCTTTTGATATGGAGGATTTTTTACGATATTGTCATTCATTTTCTTGCTCCGATTGTATTCGCATTCTGGATGACGAGAGGTAGAATATCCGTACCGATGAATGGTTTTATCTGGTTTTCTCTGTTTTTTACTTTGGGTAGCGGATATTTTGAAACCTTGGCAGCTTATAAAAATGCATCTTTGCCTAAGGCGCCGGGTTCTCGGTATCTTTATTATGCCCTTGGTTCATTTTTTTACACATTTTTTAAGAATACTATACAGGTTGTAGCTATTCGGGAGGAACTTTTGGGAAAACAAGAATGGGTAATCTCGCGGAGGAAAGGATGATACGAATGAATTCTATTGATGGGGCATTAGGAAAAGCAAGGAAAGATGTTGAGGAAAAGAATTATAGTGCAGCGTTGGATGAATATTCTGATATTAGTGAAGGATTGCACAAAGATCCCGGGCTTTTGATAGAATGGGCTCGTGTTTATACATATGCAGATAGGCATGAAGAGGCAATCAGATTATTTGAAGAGGTGCGTACCAATTACCCAAATCGGTCTGACGATATACTCAGAGAGTTGGCTGATCAATACAAATGGAGCGGTAAGCCGAATAAAGCTGTCGCATTATATAAGGAAGGATTAAAATCAAATCCCGATGATTTAAAGATGCTTCTTGGATTGGCCCAAGCCCTTTTTTGGGATAATAGAAACAAGGAATCTATGGAAATTTACGATTCTATTCTCGAGCGCCGGCCGACTGATTTAGACGCGCTATTAGGCAAGGCGGATATATTGATTATGCAGGATAAACTAGAGCAGGCAGATGTGTATTACCGGAAAGTTTTGGCAATCGACCCTCAAAATCTCACCGCGCTTAATTCTGAAGCGAAAATCTTAGTCTGGAACGGATATTACCGAGACGGCATATTGGAATACGGAGAGATACTTAGCAAGTATCCAAAAAATCCCGATGCTTTGGAAGGTATCGCATTTGCTCTTCATTGGGATGGCCGGGATGATGAGGCGATGGCTAAAATAGAGGAGCTTCTAGCAGTAGAGCCGAATCGTACGGAGGCCAAAAACTTATATAATCAAATCAAGAATTACCAGTATCCTTTTGTCAGAACAAGCGGGAGATTTAATAGCGACAGTACCCCGCAGACCGTAACTTCCGGAACGCTGGATTCCGGGTTGCACCTTAATTATTCAACGACAATTGACGGGATATATGAAAATCAGCTTTTGCGTAAGAAGGGGGCAACTGATCCTACTATTTCAGCAAACCGGGTGGGTTTTGGTTTAAGTAAGAGCTTCGGCGATACCTACGAAGTCAATACTTTTATGTATGAAACTGAATTTAATAAAGTAGATTTTAACCCCTATACCACAGATACATGGTTTACCTTTAAACCGGATGATCGTTGGCGTTTTGATCTTGCGTATGACCGGGAGACATTCGAGGATAATGACGCGCTTACTAATAAGATTATCACCAACAGCCCTTCTCTATCGATGGATTTCAAGCCTAACCGGTTTTGGCTTTTTAATTTAAAGTATAAACGAAGCTATTATTCCGATGACAACCTGCAAAATCAGATTTCCAGCAAGGTCGAATTCCGCCTTTTTCATAAACCTTACGTTAAACTTTTCTACAATTATTATTATTCAAGCTGGGCAGAGCCGGAATTAAGCCATGGTTATTTTAATCCGCGTTCGCTTTTTTCACATTCTTTGGGAGTTTATTCCGGGGTAGACATAACCAACAGATTATTTATTGATGCCAAGGCTTCCGGAGGATACGAATTTCAGAGCAAAGCCGATGTCCAGAATAAGAAATCAGACCATCCTACGTGTTATTTGGCCTCTAGCCTTAATTATCGCTTAACTGATAATTGGCTTATTTCAGCCACCGGTGATTATTTTACTACTTGGCCGGATCACGGACAGCGTTCGTATCAGAAAAAAGGCGCTTACTTAAACCTTAAGTATAACTTTGAGGCTAGCAGGTTTATTGGTTTGCGTGACGCAACCAGGCCATCTCGTACGACCGGAGCTAATTAGAGTTCTCGGCTCTTACAGTCCGGCAATCCGCTATAAAATACCTCAACCTTT
>JAPLLP010000072.1 GCA_026387515.1 Candidatus Omnitrophota bacterium
GAAGTGGTTGAGCCTATGGGCAGCGAAGTGTACCTGTATCTAAATACCGGTAGACACACCTTTATCGCCCGTGTAGGAGCTCATGACCGGCCCAGGGTAAATGAGGATATGGACTTGGTGTTTGATATGAGCAAGGCGCACTTCTTCGATAAGGATACCGAGAACACGATAATATAAACAGAATCCTTAAAACCAGGCCCGCACAAAACGAAAACTACTGCCTCTAAACAGTTAGTCGTTCTCACCGTTTTTCTCCTTGTTTTTTATCTTATTTTTCCCCTCTATCTTTGCCTGCATAAACATCTTCTTCTTAAGCCCCTTTTGATATTTTATCTCGTTGTTATTTTATTGTCTGTTTACCTTTTTTATAAATTTACGATTAAAAAGAACAGCATGTTACTGGCTATTCAGGATCAAGCTGAGAAAATAAATGTCTGCCGCGACATAAAGGACCGGGAAGCAAAACTAAAAATCGCCCTAAAGGAGAAGATCCGGCGTTACGATAGCCTTAAGGGTATTATCGAAGAGGTTAATAAAAGCCTGAATTTAGAGAGTGTAGCCCAGCATCTGGTAACGATTGCTTCTTCAGTTATAGCCAAAGAAAAAGGTACCTGCATTCTTTATCTGGCAGATAGTCTTTCGCAATCGCTCGTCCTTTTTAAGGCAAAAAAAGAAGATAAGAAGTTGGTAATAAAGGCCAAAGAAGGGGATATTTTTGACCATTGGGTTTTAAGGCATTCCAGCCCGCTTTTGGTTGAAAATATCAGGAATGATTTCCGGTTTGATATAGAGAAGCTTTTAAGGCAGTACCAACGTCCAATCGCCTCGATAATAAGCGCGGGCCTGATCAGCGAAAATAGGTTTTTGGGGATTTTGCGTTTAGACAACCCCGCGCCTAACTCCTTTACTCAGGAAGACCTGCGATTTTTAGTCACACTCTGCGACGTGGGGGCAGTGGCCATAGAGAATAGCCAGCTTTTCCAGCAGACCAAAGACCTGGCTATTCATGACGGCCTCACCCAGGCCTTTAATAAAGGATATTTTGCCGAACGCCTGAAAGAGGAATTTAAGCGCAATATCCGCCGCAATACGGAATTGTCACTTTTAATGCTTGATATCGATTATTTTAAAAAATACAACGATACTTTTGGCCATGCCGCGGGGGATATTGTGTTAAAGGAAATGTACAGTCAAATGCGCGAGTCTTTAAAAGAACTAAGCCCTATTTTATGCCGTTTCGGAGGGGAAGAATTTGCGGTTATCCTGACAGGTATAAATAAGGATAAGGCATATCTGGCAGCGCAGGAGTTATGCAAGAGAATAGAGAAGGCCAGGATTTCACTGCGTCGTCAGGAGCTGGGGATCACCGTTTCGATCGGGGTGTCCAGTTTTCCGCGCGATGCCAGCGACACCGATGAGTTGATCTTGAAAGCTGACCGGGCATTATATGAGGCAAAAAGGCAGGGGAGAAACCGCGCAGTTTGTGCTTAGGCCATAGAATATGATAATACTTAGTATGCTGTTTTTTTTATCGTTGGTTTTATTTTTTATCGCCAGGAAAATTCTGCGCTTAAGCCTGTTGCGCGATGAAAATGAGTTCCAAGAGAAGAAGAGAGAATACGATTCATTAGCGCAAGATTCAACTAAGTTAAAAAACGAGAATGCCGCTCTGCAGGCGGATTTGGCCAAGACTGTGCTTATGTATGAATTGACAAAAGAGATCTGTAAGTCACTGGATGAGCAGAGGGTATTTCTCGTATTCCAAAAAAAATTAAATCAATTTATCGGGGTTAATGATTGCCGGATTCTAGAGCCGGATGCCGATTTGGCGCAGTACGGGAATTATTCAGTGCTCCCTTTAGAAATTGATTCTAAAGTTATAGGCTATCTGGCTACAGAGGCAATTAAACCAGAGGCGCAGGGTTCGTTTTTGATACTGGCCCATCAGTTTATGCTGGGGATGAAGCGCGTGTTTCTCTATCGCAGGATCCAGGAGCTGGCAATTATTGATTCCCTGACCGGCGCATATACGCGCAGCTACTACTTAGAGAGGTTTGAGGAAGAACTTGCGCGTTCACAAAAATTCAACTATAAAGTTTCCTATCTTATGGTGGATGTAGACGGTTTTAAAGGTTTTAATGATAACTACGGCCATCTGGTAGGGGATGCTATACTGAGGGAAGTCTCCGGTTTGATCAAAGAAAAGATCCGCCAGATAGATTCTCTGGGTAGATACGGCGGAGATGAGTTTCTGGTTATCCTTCCGGAGACAGACGTGCAAGGCGCGGCGTTCGCCGCAGAGCGTATCCGCCAGGCAGTGCAGGATAGAGTAATCAGGGCCTATGATGAGGAGCTAAAGGTAACTGTCAGTATCGGTGTTTCGACATTCCCCGAACACGGTAAGGACAATCCTAGCCTGATTGACAATGCCGATAAGGCGCTTTATCAGGCCAAGCAGGAGGGAAGGAATAAGGTGGCCGTCTTTCGTGGATAATAAACGCTTGTATTATATCATAATTCTTGTTATCCTCTGTTTTTTTGCCTATTGCAATATCTTCAACAATTCCTTTATCTCCGATGATATCCCCGCTATAGTAAAAAACCCCCTGATTTCTTCGGCTTATCATTCTTGGTTGAACCCGACATACGTACTTAATTCTTTTGGATATTTGATAGGAGGATATAATCCTTTTGTCTATCATTTAACCAGTATACTGCTACACGCGTTAAATACCGCCCTGGTTTTTTTATTCTTGAGTCTTTTCTTTAAACCAGAAGCCAGTTTCTTGGCTAGCTGCCTATTCGCCGTTCATCCCATTCATACTGAGGCGGTAACTTGGATATCCGGCAAGCCGTATATTATAACCAGCCTGTTTATCCTCATTCCCTATCTTTTATATTTCTCTGCCACGAAAGGCGCTAAGATCAAGCTAACTCTTTATTTTGCCTCACTCTTGGCTTTTTCATATTACATCATCAGCAGTTTTTCATGGTATTTTGTTTTTCCTTTTTTCCTCATTTTTTCAGATATAACTCTCAACCGCTGGAAGAAAAACTACAAGTTTTGGATTCCTTTTCTGGCTATACTAGTCTTAAGGCTGATTTTGGCTAGAGACCTTATTTCGGAGCGAATTTACTTTATAGCAAATACAAGCGCAGCCGGTATAAATTGGAAAAATCCTTTAATGAATATAGTGGTTTCATTGTTTTCTCATCTTTGGCTTCTGATCTGGCCAGCCAAACTTACTCTTTTCCATGGATCGATAAAATTCGGCCCCGCCGTGATTAAGGTCGGTATGGTTTTTATGTGTATTTTTGTTTGTTTTCTGCTTTTTCTATTCAGGCGAGCAAAAGAGCTGGCCTTCGCCATAGGCATATTTGTTTTATGCCTGGTTCCTACCTATAGTCCGTTAAGGGTAGCTAACATAGTGGCGGAACGCTATATCTATTTTCCCTCTATAGCATTAAGTATCTGTTTTGCTTTTCTATACGATAAGTATTTGAATAAGCTTAAGCTAAGCGGGAGAATAATAGTATTCGTTATTCTTGTCCTTGTCATGGTTGCCTATTCCTTCAGGACTATAACAAGAAATACGGATTACAAGACCCCGGAGAGGTTCTGGGATAAGACTGTGTTAGTCTCTCCTGATAGCCCCACAGCTTATAATGAGCAAGGCCTTATGTATTACCAAAAGGGAGATACTCAAAAAGCTACGATTTCCTTTATGAAGGCAATAGATGCGGATTCTACCTACGCATATGCGTATAATAATCTTGGCATAATTTATAAAGACCTGGGCAGGCCTGAAGAAGCCATAGGATTGTACAGGAAGGCATTGGAGTTGGACCCCAGACGCATGGAAGTATATAAAAATCTTAGTGATGCCTACAGCTTGACCGGTAAATATAAAGAAACCATAGAGTCATATAAAGAGGCTATAAAGGCAAGCCCTGAGTATATAGATTCGTATATTAACTTGGGGGTTATTTATAGAGAACTTGGCAGATTCGAGGAGGCAATAGGGGTATATAAAAAAGCGTTGGAGATAAACCCAAATGATGTACGGGTATATTATAATCTTGCCAATATCTACCATTGGATTGGCAAGAACGCAGAATCTATAATGTTATATAAAAAAGCTATAGAGCTAAACGAAGGTTTTTGCCCTGCGTATAATAATTTAGGCAGTTTATATAGTTTTATGGGGCAAACTAAAGAAGCGATAATACTATATAAGAAGGCCTTAGAAATTAATCCAAATTCCGCTGAAGCATGCAATAATCTTGGTTTTGCCTATAACAAGCTCGGCAGGCATAGGGAAGCAATAGAATTATATAAAAAAGCCATAGAACTAGATCCTAATTATGGCCAGGCGCATCTTAATTTATCGGCAATATATTTTTATCTGAAACAGTATAATTTGGCTATCCAGCATTGTGATAAGGCAATCGCGCTGAAATTTAATGTTCCTTCTGATTTCTTGCGCGTCCTTAAGCCATACCGTAGAAATTAGTACTAATCCCTTGCAAAAGCGGCTGCTTTAATATACAATACTACCCCAATGGGAGAAAAATTCATTATCGGTATTGATCTGGGCGGGACGAATTTAAGGATCGCCCTTCTGGATTTAAAATACAGGATTATTCTAAAGCGTAATCTGTCTACCCGCGCCTACCACTCAAAGAGTTCCCTTATCGAAGCGATTGTGGCTTCCGTGAATATCTTAATAAGGGATAGCCGAATAAAGAGAGATGAGGTTATGGGCGTGGGTTTGGGGCTGCCCGGCCCTGTAGACGCCGAACGCGGAAAAGTCTATTTTCTACCTAACATCCCCGGATGGAAAAACACCAATCTTAAAAAAATACTCACAAAAAAATTACGATTACCCGTATTCCTGGATAATGACGCTAAGCTTATGAGCCTGGCAGAATATGCCTTGGGCGCAGCCAGGGGGGCTAAATGCGCGATCTGCCTTACCCTGGGCACAGGTGTTGGCGGAGGGATCGTGATTAATGGCAGGATTTTTCGCGGGGTAAGCAATGTCTCCGGAGAGATCGGGCACCTGCCTATTAATGAACACGGGCCGGCCTGCAATTGCGGGGGAAGGGCGTGCCTTGAGGCCTATATAGGAAATAACCATATTCTGGGAGAGGCAAGAAAAACCTTTAAACGGGATATTTCTCTTGAAGAACTGAGCGTTTTAGCTAAAAATAATGACCGGCGCGCATTGCGGATATGGTCTAGAGTAGGCAGTAGGTTAGGGTTGGCGTTAGTTTCAGTAGTAAATCTCTTGAATCCGGACCGCATAGTAATCGGCGGAGGGGTGGCTAATGCCGGGCCGGTATTATTCAGTTCGGTTAAGGGTTTTTTAGCCAAACGCGCGATGCCGGTGCAGTCCAGGGATGTAAAAATTGTCAAGGCGCAACTCGGACCTGAAGCGGGAATGATCGGAGCCGCGGTATTGGTAAAGAACGGGGAGAGGCAAGTATGAAGATATTTATTGATACCGCAAATATAAAGGAGATAATTGAAGCCCAAAAGTTAGGGGTTGTAGATGGCGTTACCACTAACCCTACGCTGATCTCTAATGAAAATAAACCTGCCCCGGACCTGCTTAA
>JAPLLP010000274.1 GCA_026387515.1 Candidatus Omnitrophota bacterium
ATAAGAGAATACATACTTACTTTTTCTATGGTCTTATTTGACTTCTGATAGACAAAATCATTCACGTTATTCCACTGGCCCAATTTTACGTCAGCCACTTCCCCTTTTAAGATTGGCTGGTTCGGGCCGGTAGGAGTGATCTCAAAGGAGGCCTTGGCATCCAACCAGGAATATGCGCCGCACAAACCTAATCGTTCAGGGGTAATTACACAGACATGGTTAGGCGCGAAGGACTGGCACAAAAGGCAAGAAAAGAATGTATCCTGACTCTCATCGGTCATCCCACTGATGCGTTCGTCTCGCTCATCATAGGACTTTTTGGCCTCGACCAATAACTTTTCTACGTCCTCCTGCTTAGTATAAAGCTTAACCTGAACCTTATCCACTATTGCGCTATATTCCTGATGCAACATTGCATGCAGGACTATGCCGATATGTTTCAGGCGAAAACCCTTAGCAAAGGCATCTTTACAAATCCTTATCCAGTTCATATCGCGCTGACCGATATGCATAAGGCCCATGCAATAATTGGTGTAACGGTGGATCTGGCGTTCCAGTATGGGCTCGAAATCTTTCTGCATCTTGCGCCCGGCAACCTCAACGATGATCGCCAAAGGCATGGATTTAGAACCCTCCTGGAGTTTATCTATATCCGGACCGATCACCTCGACTAAGGCGTCCTCCACTTCTTCCGATTTCCTGGTCGCCAGGTATTCAAAAGCAGCAGAAGCCTTCTGTCCAAATTCTACATAGAGTTGTTCTCTTCTCACGCGTTCGCCTTCAAATGCCGCCGCGTAAGGTACCGGGATCGGGATCGAAGACACCTTGACCTTAACTCCCCTTACTTCGATGCACCGCGGGACGATCTTACGGTGGTCTAATTCTTTAACCAATGCTTCATAAGTGGTAATGCCCGATGGTTTTATCTCCGGTATATCCGTATCGGCAATAATGGGAAAACCCATATTTATCGCGCCGGCTCCGGTGGCATATTTTATATCGTCAAGCTCTCCCAAAACCAGGCCAAAGGCAAATACGCGTTCTTTGGTATACAAAAGGCATTTTTGGGCCTGCCCGGGTTTTAGGCCGCCAAAGGTCAGCGCTGAACGTATCGCCCAGTTTAAAGGATAAATACCTGAGATGGTATCGCGGCCATAAGGCACGATATAATTATCCCACCCCATCTGCACGTTCTCTTCCAAAAGCTGGTCGATGATCGAGCGTCCGTTCACCGAGGAACCCACAAACATCAGAATATTTCTCTCCTGCAATTCCCTGATTATCTGGACAGCGGTTTTATTATCGGGTGCCGCGCCCAATATCGCGGCAAAACCGGGCATGCGTCCATCGACAAGCTGGATGCCTAGCGATCGCATGATCGTATCCGTGAAAAAACCGTTGCAATCTTTCTGGGGTTCCTGGTTATATAGGTAACGCAGGGCCACGATTATCTCTTCGCAGAATAATGTGGACATGCCGGCATTCAAGGCATCGCCTAAATAAGGCAACCAGACCTTATCGGAAGGGACGGCTCGCGGCAACAAGGTCTTGGCGTGCGCGAGAATTATTTCCGCCTCCTTAAGGGTCTCAACTTTTGCCCCCAATAAGGCATTGGCCATGGGCAGATAGAAGGCGGTCTCCGGAAAACCTATTTTTTGACTCGGGCCTTTTTCTTTGATCGCCTTATTCAAAAAATCTTCCGCCTGTTTATAAATCTCGTTTGCCCCGCGAATAACCGCAGTTGCCACGATCTTAGACATAGATGTGCTCCTCACTTTTAACAAAGTCTTTTATTGTAGGATATCCGAAATTTTCTTCCAGTAGCTTATCTTTAAGCGCCGAAACGTCAATCCGCTCCCGGATCAAACGCAAGAATACCCCACTGGCCTTGATATCTCCGACTAATATCGCTCCCACTATAATATTATTCCTGAGTATAAGCTTTTTATACAGATTATTTTTTGCGTCCATAAACTTTAGCTCTTCGATCGAGGAATCCCCTTCTTTGACCTTATATATGCCTAAAGACACTACCGCCAAACCAAAAAATTCAAGGGAATTCATGCCTACGGAACCCTCATACTTAAGGTTATCTCCGGACATATTGGCTCCGGCGATCTTACCCTGCTCCACTGCCACCGGCCAGAGGGCGTTGATAGTGTGCGCTCCCAGGGCAATATCAAAACTCTCGCAGGCATCGCCGCCCGTGTATATATTTGACGTGTTAGTCTGTAAAAAATTATTCGCGATAATGCCTTCGTTAGATTGAACCTGGGTTTCCTTGACTAATTCTATATTGGCAGAAACGCCCTTCCCCACGATCACCATAGAACAGCCGATTGCCTTGCCTGAGTCAAGTTTCACTGCCTTGATATCTCCCTCTCCGATAATTTCTTCGGCATCCTGGCCTAAAAGCACCTCGATCCCATGCCCTTCTAATCTTTGCTGCACCAGTCCGGCGGCCTGAACATCCAACATCTGCGATAACACTTGTTTTGATTTAATGATCACCTTGACATCGATATTTCTCTTCTTTAAAGCATAGGCCGCCTTTAAACCGATAAGCCCGCCGCCTAAAACACAGACAGTCTTAGTCACCGGTAACAAACCAGAAATGTTTTGTGCGTCTTTGATGGTGCGAAAACCAAACACGCCGGTCCTTTTGATGCCTTTGAGCTCCGGGTATTTCGGCCGCGCGCCGGTAGCTATCATAAGCGCGTCATAACCCAATTGGCTTTTATCTTCCAGGACAATACGGTTCTTCTTTGGATCAACCCTGGCCACTTTTTTATTCAATAAAAGCTCGACATTGTTATCTTGATAAAAACTGGCAGCCCGGTAAACCAGTTTGTCTTCTTTGACTTCTCCGGCTAGATAATAAGAGATCAAGCAACGACAATAGGCAGAATAGCCCTCTTCCGAGATAACCGTAACCTTGGATTCCTTATCCCGTTTTCGGATCGCCTCAACCGCAGCGATCCCCGCCGCCGAATTCCCTATGATTATGAATTGTTTCATTTTTCGACTAATAATTCTTCCTGCCAGATGATCGCACCGGTAGGACAGGCCTTGACACATGCAGGCTCGTCCTTATCTTTACATTTATCGCAACGTATAGGAATCTTCGCCTTGATATTCGGGCGGATTGCCCCATAAGGACAAACCATCACGCACATCCAGCATCCTACGCAGCGGCTTTCATCATGCTGAACCATGCCTTTTTCTTTATCGTACACCAGGCACGCGGACATGCAGGCATCCACGCACTTAGGATCCTCGCAATGCCGGCAGGAAACCGGATAATTCTTTCCTCCGGCTGCCAAAACCTTTTTGCGCGGCAGGGACTTTTTCTCTTCGGCAATAGACTTAAACAATTCTCCGGTAAGAGAATGCGCTACTGCGCAGGCAATCTCGCAGGACTTACAACCTAGGCATTTTTTTACGTCGTAATAGAGCTGTTTCATATTGAGGGGACGTTTCCTTCAATTATAACTCTATTATTAACAAAGATTTGTAACCACGCGTTTTCCATTTTTATTTTTATTACCCTTTTAATTTGGAAAATGTCTTGTTTTAATTTATTGTACTCCAGTCGGTTAGGACACAAGGAAACGTCCCCTATGCTACGGGTTTTAATTTCAGGGCTTCCCTTTTCTTATCGATGTGCGCGATCATGAGCTTTGCCATCTTCAGAGGATCATCGCAAAACTCAAACCTTCCTCCGGTAACCTGCTCGATTTCTCCGGTAAGATAATCAGTCAGATTCTTACTCCCCAAAGTGGCAAAAGGGCTGGCGCCGAATATAGTATAAACTCCCGAGGCCACAAAATAAAATCCAATGGTGATGGCTTTTTCAGACATCCATTCCGGAGCGCAGCCCGCAGCCGGGATATCCGATAAATCTTCTCCCAGGCCGCCTTCAGCGATAATATGGCTGGCTGCGGTCAATATGCGCGAATTATCCACGCAGGAACCCAGATGCAATACCGGCGGGATACCTACTGCTTCGCAGATCTCCTGCAGGCCCTTGCCGGCAAATTGCTTAGCTGCTTTTAATCAACTCTTTAACTAGCGTAGTATGAAAATAATCATGGGTCTGCTTGGGATTATTGCAACCCACTACTCCGGCCAGGCCGCGCAACCGCCCGGAAATAATCGCCTCGTTCAAAGGTTTATAAGTGGCGCGGTATCTTCCGCCTAAAATCTGAAAGACCGCCTCTTTGGTAAACCCGGCTACCAGGTCCATCTCATATTGCGGGATATTTACCTTCTCTTTTTTGCGATTGGCAAAATTCTCAACCGCCACTTTAATGATCTCTTTGGTCGACTCATAGGCGTTTTCAGGGGTAAAGGCAATATGATTGACGCCCGGGAAACGCGCCTTGGGATTAGTGGTGATAAGTTTAGTATGGTAACAGGCGGCGACCTCCTGAAGCGCAGGCATAATGCATTGCACGTCCACCATCATCACTTCCACTGCTCCGGTTACGATTGCCAGCTCTTGCTGCAGGAAATTTCCTGCCACGGCAATACCGTGACGCATCAAAACCTCGTTTGCCGTACAACAAATGCCGGCTAAGTTTATCCCCTCTGCACCCATCTTCTTGGCCAACTTCACTAATTCGGGATCCTGGGCGGCCTTGACTGCCATTTCCGAAAGCATTGGCTCATGCCCGTGCACCACGATATTCACATAATTTTCTTTGATCACTCCCAAATTAACCTTTCCCCGGATCGGCTCAGGGCTACCCAGAATAATATCCTGCACATCCGTGGCGATCATCGAACCGCCCCACCCGTCGGAAAGCGCACAACGCAAACCAGCCAGCATAAGATTCTTATAGTCATTATCCACACCCATAGTGGTAGTATGCAATAATTCCACCACTTCCCTATCTATGCCGCGCGGGGTAATCCCTAATTTTTTCCAGAGCTCCTGGCGTTTTTTGGGAGCGCGCTTTACAAACTCAAGCTCTCCCTCCTGCTTACCAAATTCCGCAAGCAACTTTTTAGAAAGTTCTTTGGCGATCTCTTCTTTGGTCTTATTTATATCAATACTAAACTCCTGGGCCAACACCTTCAATTTCTCTTCATCAATAATCTCATAATTATGGTGATGCGCTGCGCCTTTTTCATGCGCGTGGCTGCCGGTTATAAGTGAAAGCGTATGCGCCACGTCCCGGCCATGGTCAGAATGCGCCGAGCCGCCTACGGCGATCTTACGTGCCAGATTCCTGGCCGCGATAGTATCGGCGTTTGCCCCGCAAACCCCGCATTGCGCCCCCTCGCCAAAAGGATCTATGCGGCAGGGCCCCATGGCGCAGACCGTGCAACATACGCCCAGTTGCCCGAAACCGCACTGCGGCTGCTGCATCTCTAACCTATCCCAGGCAGTCTTAATATTTTCTTCCTGGGCCTTTTTCAAGGCTTCCTGCGTTGCAGGATCTATTGATTTTTGTTCAATATTGGACATGCGTTCTCCTTCGCAGTAGTGAATGCCGGCCGATCCGATAAGGCCGGGCATCGCAGTAGCGAACCCCAATCCATCCGATAGGATTGGGGGTGTCTTATCTACAATCCAGCGGCATCAAGCACCAGCGGGACCTTCTTATCCCATCCGATAGGCATAATATGTATCCCTTGGCACATGGGTTTTAATTCTTTGATCAGGCGCGCGGCAATCTCAATGGACTTTGCCGATTTATCTTTGGTCTCTTCCATCTCTTTGATTAAATTGTCCGGTACGAACACCCCGGCAACATTCTTGTTCATGTAACGGGCCATTCCGGCGGATTTTAATAATACAATACCGGCTAAAATGGTGGCCTTAAGATGTTTGGTCTTACTTAAAAAGTTTTCAAAGATTTTGATATCATAAACCGCCTGGGTTTGAAAAAATTCCGCTCCCGCCGCGATCTTTTTCTCCATTTTCATAATTTGCGGCTCTATTGGGTCTGCCCCGGGATTCACCACTGCTCCCAGGCAAAACTTTGGCGCAGCGCCTTCCAATTTATTGCCTTTCATATCAAGGCCTTCCTGCAGTTTACGCGCAACCTGCAAAAGCTGCACCGAATCTAAATCAAACACGGGCTTGGCATCCGGATGATCCCCTAATGTGGTATGGTCTCCGGTAAGGATTAAGACGTTTTCAATACCTAATACCGCCGCAGAAAGTAAATCCGACTGCAAGGCCAAGCGGTTGCGGTCACGGCAGGTCATCTGGAAGATTGGATCAAATCCCTTCTCTTTCAATAAAGAACACACGACCAAAGAACCCAAGCGCATAACTGAGCTCTGCAGATCCGTGACATTAATCGCATCCACCCGGCCGCGGATAAGCTCGGCGTCCTCAAGAAGCACCTTTGTCTCGATACCTTTAGGCGGGCCGATCTCCGAAGTCAAGAGAAACTTTCCTACCAGGATTTTTTCTTTAAAGGTCATATTAACGTGATTGTAATTTTGCTGCCTCTACTAGATTACGCATCAGCATGGTGACGGTCAGTGGCCCTACGCCTCCGGGAACAGGGGTGATCTGCGCAGCGCGTTTCTCAGCCTCCACAAACTCCACATCTCCGACGATCTTACCGTCTATCCTATTAATCCCCACATCTATGACAATGGCGCCCTCTTTGATCCACTCGCCCTTGATTAATCCAGCCTTACCCACCGCGACAATCAAAATCTCCGCATTTTTCACATGCTCTTCTAATTTCTGAGCCTTAGAAGTACCGATATGACAAACCGTAACCGTGGCGAATTTCTCCAATAATAAAAGCGCTAAAGGTTTTCCCACGATCTCGCTGTGGCCTACCACCACTACTTCTTTTCCATACAGATCAACTCCCGCCTCTTTAAGTAATTCCATCACTGCCGCCGGAGTACAAGGCAATATATTTGACTTACCAAAGACTATTTTACCAATATTGGCCGGATGCATGCCTTCTATATCTTTTTCTGGAGCAATATACTGGCTTATCTTCTTGTAATCTATCTGTGTCGGTAAGGGCATTTGGATAATGATCCCGTTTACAGAAATTTCGCTATTTAATCCTTTTATGAAATCGATAAGCGCGGCCTCTTGTATATCTTGAGGCAACCTATGTAACTGATACACTATACCCAAACCTTCCGCGGTCTTGGTTTGGGATTTAACATAAGCCTCGGCTCCCGGGTTATCGCCTGCCATGATACTGGCTAAAACCGGTGTATTTTTTAGTAACTGGACCTGAGAGCGAATCTCTTCTTTTATCTTCTCCGCGACAGGCTTACCCTCTAATAATCTCGCCAACTTTGGCCTCCGTATCCTGCCTGATCTTCCTTATCCGGTTTACTTTTTGCTTTAATTCCTTCTTCACCGAGCTAGTCAATTTCTTATCCTGGAGCAATTTTAAATTTATCTCTACATTAAAAAATGCGCTAGTGAAAGCGGACTCCAAAAAAACCGCCGCGCAGGCAACATCACTGATCAAGTTAACATTGCCTTTCTTGATTAGAGTAGGGCATAATTTTATGCCTTCAAAACACAGGCGCGCTACCATTAAAGGCACATTCAAGGCATTGCGCGCATCCCTGCCTTGATAAGCCGTCACATCCAGGTCCACCAGATTTAAAAACTCCTGCCTTAACTTTTCAGACTTCTCCAGGATGTTTTTTAACTCTTCCTCATTGGCGGCGTATTTAGGCTTTCCGATGGTAAAGTTAATTACCATGCTGATCAAAGAAACGCCCAAAGCGGCATTCAACGCGGCGGCAGAACCGCCTCCCGGAGCCGCTAGCCTAGCAGCCAGGTCATCCAGATAAACTTTAAGAGACTTATCGCAATACATTAAAATAGCCCGATAATTTGCCCGTTTTCGTCGATATCTATCTTTTCTCCCGCCGGATGAGTAGGTAAGCCCGGCATGGTCTTCATCTGGCCGCACAAAGGATACAAAAATCCCGCTCCCACCGATGCGCGGATATCCCTTACCGGCAAGATAAAATCCCGGGGCCTTCCCTT
Source organism: Candidatus Omnitrophota bacterium (assembly GCA_026387515.1). The sequence continues at coordinate 8,000 of JAPLLP010000274.1, forward strand.
TAAATTAGGATCGTGGGACAAAGAAAGGTGTGTTTTAGCCATGCATATCGGCAAGTCGCACCAACCATGTTCTGAGCACGTACGTATTTTTTCTTCAGCTAACGGTGAATATTCCACATCCCTGGCGCCGTAAATTTTAGTAGCAATGGTCTTAATTTTTTCTTTGATCGGGATATCCAGAGGATAAAGAAATTTAAATTGTTTTGCTTCTTGCGCAGCCTTGATAACGCTGCAGCCTAAATCTAATCCTCCGTTAGAACCCTTAGCCCAGACCTCACTTACGCAACAGTCATATGCCCCAAATTCCCTGGCCTTTTTTATGACAAATTCCAGCTCCTTATCGGTGTCGCAGGAAAATTTATTCACAGCAACCACTACCGGGACCCCAAAAAGCTTAACATTCTCGATCTGTTTTTCCAGATTACAGATCCCGGCGTCTATCGCTGGAATATCTTCTTGATCCAGACAGGTATCTAACGGCATCCCTGCTACTACTTTAAATTTTCCGCTATGCGCTTTAAGCGCCCGGATAGAACAAACGATCACCGCCGCATCGGGAACCAGGCCGCTGGCGCGGCATTTAATGTCAAAAAACTTCTCGGCCCCGCAATCTGCGCCAAAACCGGCTTCGGTAACCACATAATCCGAATATGCCAGGGCGATCCTATCCGCCAGTATAGAGTTATTCCCGTGCGCGATATTGGCAAAAGGTCCGGCATGCACAAAACAAGGAGTATTCTCCAGCGTCTGAATAAGATTGGGCTTTATGGCATCCTTAAGTAAAGCGGTCATGCTGCCGGCAACATGCAGATCTTCCGAGGTGATCGGTTTACCGTCAACCGTATAGGCCAAAACTATCCTAGCAATACGCTCTCTTAAATCTTTTAACCCGCTGCTCAGGGCAAGGATAGCCATTATCTCCGAGGCCACGGTAATATCAAAACCGCTATCTCTGGGAATACCGTCGTCTTTGGTACCTAAACCTATTCTGACATTTCTTAAGGCCCTGTCGCTGACATCCACCACCCTGCGCCACATGATCCTTTCCGGATCGATGTTCAGCTTGTTTCCTTTAAATAGAGAGTTATCCAGAAAGGCAGCAGCCAGATT
>JAPLLP010000216.1 GCA_026387515.1 Candidatus Omnitrophota bacterium
GCATGTCCTGCGTTCCCACCATCGTCACCAATGAATAAATGGATTATTGCGTTATCCGTAATCCTTCCCACTCTTATTGAGGTAATAGATACGGCAGTGGTCAATGTTTCTCTTGGCCATATCGGCGGAAGCCTTTCCGCGGGTGTGGACGAATCCACCTGGACCATAACCGCGTATCTTGTCTCTAACGCCATCATCATACCTTGCGCCGGTTGGTTAAGCAGGGTATTCGGAAGAAAGAGATATTTGATTTTTTCCGTGAGCCTGTTTACTTTAAGTTCTTTTATGTGCGGTTCCGCGACCACGCTTGGCATGCTTATATTTTTCCGTGTCATTCAGGGTATAGGCGGAGGGGCGCTGCAACCACTTTCGCAGTCAATACTATTAGAGACTTTTCCGGTAGCAGAGCATGGTATGGCCATGGCGCTCTTCGGCATAGGTGTCATGTTTGGGCCTATTGTCGGGCCTGTTTTAGGAGGGTGGATTACCGATAACTGGTCCTGGCATTGGATATTTTACATCAATATTCCCATCGGCATCATCTCCATAATCATGATCTATTTCTTTATCCATGACCCGGGGTATCTCAAGCGCGTAAGGGCACAGATAGATTATTGGGGGCTTTTTCTTATTGCCGTGGGGTTAGGTTGTCTGCAGATCGTCCTTGATAAGGGGCAGCGCGAAGACTGGTTTTCTTCTAATCTTATCGTAGGTTTGTCTGCGATAGCTGCGTTTTGCCTAATTGCTTTTGTAATCGTGGAATTAAGGGCCAAGGAACCCGTGGTTAATTTCAGAATATTCAAGAATATTTCTTTCACTACCGGAAATATCATACAATTCAGCGCTTTCTTCGCGCTCTTCGGAGGCATAGTGCTTCTCCCGTTATACCTGCAGCAGCTCATGGGGTATAACGCCATGCTCGCCGGCATGGCGATCGCTTCCGGTGGCCTGGCTACGCTTGTGTCTATGCCTACGGCGGGAAAGCTGGTTACCAGGGTGAACCCTAAATGGGTGCTCTTGGTCGGACTTATTACCGCCGCCTATGCCAACTTTATGATGACTAAGTTTAATCTTTATAGCGATTTCGCCTCCATAGCCTGGTCAAGGGTAGTGATGGGGTTGGGTATGGGGCTGTGTTTTATACCCGTGACCAACATGGCCCTTTCTTCGATAAGGAAAGATGAGATGAGTAATGCCACTAGTATTTTTAGTCTGCTGAGAAATCTGGGAGGGAGTTTTGGCGTGGCCTTTGTTACTACCTTTTTGGCCAGGAGGGCTCAGTTTCATCAATTCAGATTTGCCGAACACCTGAACCCTTTTGACGCGCGCTATCAGTTTGCCTTGCATAAGACGGCAGGGATCTTGCAGGCAAAAAATGGCCTGATCTACCAGCGCCTGATGCGCGAGTCCCTGATGAGTTCTTACATTGACGCCTTCTATTTTTCTACCCTGATCATGGTTTGTATAATACCGTTGATCTTCTTATTTAGGAGGGAAAGATGAAAAGCGATGTCTTCTTTTTCAAGGCAGGTCACGCTGGTTCCGAGGAAAGGCTCGCGGCCTTAAAGAAACTTCTGGAAATAACCCCAAGTACAATGAGTTATAAAAAAAATGAGGTGGTCCCGGTAAAAATCACTATAGGAGATTCCGCCTGCGTGTATCAGGTCAGCCCCGAATTGGTCAAGATAGTGATCTCTGAAATAAAGACGAGAGGAGCAAAACCCTTCCTTTTTGATACCTGCGTTATTTATCAGGGGCAACGCCAGAACGCGGTGGACCATCTTACCCTTGCTCACAATAAGGGTTTTGGCCATTCCAGGGTAGGAGCCCCCTTTGTCATTGCTGATGGGCTTTTTGGCAACGACGGAAGGGAACTATCAATAGATGCGCCTAGCATACAAAAAATAAGGGTTCCGTCTTTTGTGGGAATGCTGGATAGCCTGTTGGTGCTTTCTCATCCCACCGGACATATAGTTTCCGGTTTTGCCGGGGCAATCAAGAATGTAGCCATGGGGATGAGTTGCCGGGCGACAAAACAGGTGCAACATTCTTCGCTTAAACCCTCGGTTATCCCAAAAAAGTGCAGCGCCTGCGGCTGTTGTATTGCTATCTGTCCGGTTGAGGCCGTATCCTTTAAAGAAGGCAGGGCTTTTATAGATCAGCGTAAATGTGTCGGCTGCGGAGAATGCCTCTGCGCCTGCAAGTTTGATGCCATATATATAAACTGGGAAGAGGATCCTCATGTCTTTTGCCGGCGTTTGGTAGAGGTGGCAGATACGATACTTAAAAAGTTCAAAAATAAATTCTTTATCTCTTTCGCCTTTGATATTACCAAGGAGTGCGATTGTATCTCTACCAAGGAAGAGAAGATGGTGTCGGGGGATTTAGGGATATTAGCCTCCCGGGATATTTTGAGCCTTGATAAGGCCACCGCGGATCTGGCTAATATAAGAAAAGTCTCTGACACAATGTTTGATTACGCGGCCAAGAGAGGCCTGGGTAATCTGGAATATAACCTGATTGAACAATGACGAGAGTGATGGGAGCTTAAAAAACTCTGGTATAAATGAATTTATTAAGTTATAATGCTTTCATAAGATTAGGTGTGTTAGCTATTGTATCACCCACAATCCTATCGCACCTTGGCATAAAGGATTGCCAAGTGCGCCCATTCTGGGCGGATGGATTGGGGTTCGCTACTGCGAAGGAGGTAGGGCATGGGATCAGATGAAGGCAGATTTTTATTAACCGTCCTGGTATATTTTATTTATGGCTCTAGTCTGGTAATAAGCATATTGTTTACCTTTTTTGTAGAACAGTATGTTAAGGTTGAAGAGATACTTAGCTTTAACCTTGGCCAGTCCTCCGCCTCAGCGAACTTAGGTAGGACTCAAAATTTGTTTGATCTATGGATGATAAATCATAATAAATTAGTCGGCCCGATAATGATTATTCTTTCTTTGGCGAACATCAAATTATGTGTTTATCTTACTAAGGTTATATTTACTGCTTAGCCTTAATCTGCGTTTATAATTTTAATTTTCTGCCTTTTTATCCCGTGCGCAGAACGGAACCCTGCCTTAAGCGGCCCTTGGAGATATTTCATAATATTTATTTCGCGCCCATAGCTCAATTGGATAGAGCATCAGCCTACGGAGCTGGTTGTTGCAGGTTCGATTCCTGCTGGGCGCATTGATTATTTATCACCGCCCGTCCTGAGTGCGTAGCACGAAGGGCTGGGCGCATTGATTATTTATCACCGCCATAGATATGAAAAAACCCCACCTGTTTTATATGTCCGAGGCCTTGAAAGAAGCGCAAGAGGCTTTCGAAGAGGACGAAGTTCCCGTGGGGGCTGTGGTTGTTCATGAGGGCCGGATAATCGCCCGGGCTCACAATCAGATAGAATGCCTCAAGGATCCCACTGCTCATGCCGAAATGCTTGCCTTGACCTCTGCCGCTAATTATCTGGGTACAAAGTGGTTGAATACCGCTTCGCTCTATGTTACAATTGAGCCGTGTTCCATGTGCGCCGGAGCGTTGGTCCTAGCGCGGGTTAAAAATATTTATTTTGGCGCCAGGGATCCCAAGACCGGGGCCTGCGGGTCGGTATTTAATATCGCTAACAGTAAAAAACTAAATCACCGCATTAACGTGATAGGCGGGGTTTTAGAAAAAGATTGCGCTTTGTTCCTAAGCGATTTTTTTAGGAAAAAGAGAATAAAGCCTGCTTGCTCGTAATAAAATTTTTGGAGAGGTGGCAGAGCGGTTGAATGCAACTCACTGCTAATGAGTTGACCCGGGAAACTGGGTCCCTGGGTTCAAATCCCAGCCTCTCCGTAACTGATACCGATTCGAACCTTTTCGCTCCTCATCTAAGAGGGCCAAGGTTCGAATTTAGATATATATTACTCTAGAAGCCTTCCACATACTTTCTTGATACTTCATGAGATCAAGTTTTAGCATTAAGAAGGCGATATTATTAAAAGGAGCAGCAATGAGAAAGATCTTTGTGCTCAGCTGTGCGCTTGTCTTCCTTCTGTCATCATACGCTTATGCCTCGGATTTAGAGAATAAGAAGGAAGATGAGAAATGGAGCTTTCCTTATACCAAGGAGATCGGCGTTATTTCAGGGTATGCCCAAGGTAAGCTTGAGGAAAAGGGTTTATACAAAATTATACCCGGTATTTTACGCTTAGGTTTTAACTTAGATTCCATAGGTTTGGGATTTTGTGATATTTTACATCCCGCCGCACGCAAGCTTAATATAAAACTCAAAGGATTCACTGAATTTCTACTTGAAACTTATGCGAATGGCGTTGTAAGCCCGGACGATAATGTCGAAGCAGGGGCTGCTATTTTTCTTAAATACTCCTATCCTTTGACGCAAAAGATCTATCCTTACGCTTTAGGTGGAGGAGGCGTGGGTTATATTAGTCAACATACCCGGGAACAAGCAATACAGTGGGGATTTACTCCTCAGATAGGTGCGGGTATTTCATATTTTTTCAGGAAAGATACTTCCTTAAGCCTTGAATATAGGAAACGTCATTTCTCCAACGCTGATATAAAA
>JAPLLP010000207.1:0-1271 GCA_026387515.1 Candidatus Omnitrophota bacterium
ACAATTATGGAAACTCCTTCCTTTAGAAGCTTAGTCGTCTTAGCTAGAAAATCTTCAAAAGATATCTCGCGCACACTTAAGTATCCGGCAATTTTAGCTAAGATACCAAAAATCGGAAGGTGAAATGGCCAAATATTTACCACCTGTATAGCTTCATAAGAAAGACACGGGCAGGCCATTAAAAATGGATCCGAAGAAGAACGGTGATTACTGACAAAAATGAAAGGCCCTTTAACTTGACTACTGGCATAATTTTTGTATATTACCCGTACTAATGGAAATGGCAGTATGCGGATAATCACTGTGCCATACCAAACGATTGCCCTGCGCAACCGCTTCAGGACTTGACGGCGCGGCAAGATAAACGCGCACAGAACGATAAAAGTACCAAATCCCGGAATAGCAACCAGAAAAAAAATAAAAAATAAAAAATAAAAAATAATATTGAGATATAACAGCTTCAAAATCCGCATTACTTCTTGCCTTCTGTTTTTATCAATTGAATGAAATTACAGATATCCCCTAAGGTGCGTATGGTGCGCACCCGTTCATCATCCCGGATAGTCACTCCGAATTTCTTCTGCAGGGCTACCACCAGATCCACGATATCCAGGCTGTCGAGGCCTAAATCATTAAATACATTTGCCTCCGGCACAAGCTTATTGCTGGGAATTTCAAAAGAATCCGTGAAGACTTCGTTTACCATACGTAGTATTTCCTTTTCAACCATCATAACCTCCTCGTGTCATTGCGAGCCTAGCCCTCTCGTGTCATTACGCAGCGCATCATAAAACCTACCTGCAATCTCCCGCGAAACCTTTGCGCAGACACGCCGTAATATTGATTCAGTACTTTGCATAGTTGTGGAAAAAGTCGCTTCTTTCGCGCGCGCCAACTCCGTATTATCGCTTACCCGATTCAATGCTGCTTGAGCTGAAATGCACGCCATACCAACACCAGGAGCTACCCAGAACCTCCCCTGCCAATTACCCTGGTCAATCTTGGTGATTTCACCTGTAATACGGTATTTACCGGATACCTGGGTATTCTGTCGTTCAACCGCAACCGCCTGAAAACCTCTCTCCTGTAAAGCCCCGGCCACATATTCAGCAATTATCCTGCTAAAATCCGATTTTCCCTTGTATAAATTTTCCGCATGCGTCATATCGAAATATTCAACCACAATCAAACCATCCTTAGAACCCGTTCCTTCAGACGGCCGATAATAAGGCGCGTTAATCGCGCACCCGGAGCACAAAAAACATCCCAGC
>JAPLLP010000207.1:1344-4613 GCA_026387515.1 Candidatus Omnitrophota bacterium
ATTTCTTTATTGAGCGGCTTCATAATATGCTTAATCCCCTGGCAATCCTTATCCGGCTCTTCCAGGTTTAGAGTGGGATAAATCACGCCCTTTTCCATCATCATCAATGACGCGATTAACTCTATGGCTCCGGAGGCCCCCAACGTATGGCCAATATTCCCCTTAAGGCTGCTTACCGCTACAGTATCGCCAAAAATCTGACGGATGGCTGCAGCCTCTTCTTTATCCCCTTGAATTGTTGCAGTAGCATGCGCGTTGATATAATCGACATCTTGAGGTGATACCGAGCCCCTCTCTAATGCCTCCTGCACACAAAGCATAATTGCCTCGCGGTTTGATTCACTGACATGGCTGCCATTTCCATGGGTGCTATAGCCGATAATCTCGGCGTAAATTTTAGCCTTTCTCTTTTTTGCTCTTTCATAATCCTCAAGAATCACAATACCGCTACCCTCCCCGCACACAAGCCCGTCGCGCTTGGCATCAAATGGCCTGGGCGTCTTTTTGGGCGTCTGATTATACTTCGTCGAGGTAGCAAACAGCACATCAAAGGAACCGACAACCGTAGGATGCAATCCTTCTGCACCCCCGCAAATCACAATATCCTGTTCGCCCAGCCGAATCAGGTTATACCCTGCGCCGATTGCCTGCAAGGCTGAAGCGCAGGCAGCATTAGTCGACATTACGGTTCCGGTTATTCCCAGATACTGCGCGACATTCATCGCTGCAGTGTGTGAAACACATTGAAAGAATTTCGTCGAGGTAAGTTTAGCCAGGTCATTATCCGGGAGGATTGTTTCAAATGCCTCCGCGATACTCTCCGCACTCCCCATGGTCGAACCAATAACACAGCCGAGCCTGCTGCTGGATAACTCTTCCCGGGAAACTTCAGCATCTCTGATGGCCTGCTGGGCTGCCTGAACAGCAAATATGCTTAATCTCCCCATAGAACGCCTGTTCTGGCGCGGGATCAATTTCTCGTCCTGCATCCGAACAGATGCTCCTACGAGGCAACGTAACCCCTTGTACTTTTCCCACTCACAGATATACTCAGTTGCGCACTCTCCGCGCTCGACCCCCAAGATAAACGCCTCTACGCTGTTGCCTAAGGGAGTAATCGCCCCCAAGCCGGTAACCGCTACTCTCCTCAAAGAGACAACCTCCCTTCAATGAAATGGTTATACTTTTCTTTATTGATCAAGCTCCTGGCCACAATAAATGAAGAGAGCATCGCGCCCATAATGCCCGGCAAGACCGCACTCTGACCGGCAACATAGAGATTAACCAGCGGAAGTTTGCCAAAAAGGTTAAACTGCCCCATCTTTTGTTTTATCCCGTAGGCGTTGCCTTCAGGAGAAAACAGGTAATCCCGAAATGTCAACACCGAAGCCGCATCCAAGACGCTGAATGCATCGCGATACTGCGGATACAAATTGCAGACACGCCGGGTAATTTCCTCAACCTTGCGTGCCTTATATTCGCTATAGGCAGCAGGCCTTCTCCCCACAGAAGAATCAGCCCACTGTCTGATATTAGAGAAAAACTCCGGCTCAAAAGCAGTGATTACACAATGTTTTTTACCCCCGGCAGCTTCTACACTGCGCATTACTGCCAGCGCTGTTCCCCCCTTATAGATAGGGTCAAGCAGGGCGTTCAAATCCGGGCAAGGTAGAAGAGAAACAATGCTCGGCCCAAAGGTTGAGGGATCAACATTTTTAACAACGCCAAAACAAGAGAAAAAACCGTTGGAGGTCTCAAAAGAAGAAACTCTCTCCACAAATGCCTTGCTCAAGTGTCGGCGCGGCAGTATTTTCAAAACTTCATGGGGATGAATAGTAAAGGTACAATCATCCGCGCGCACCACGTCCCCATTTTCTAACACAAATTCTCCGACACTGTCATTACTGATATCAGCGCATTCGGTAATAGAAGTATTACAGATGATATCAATATCGAATTGCGCAAAGCGCTTACGGAACGCGCGGATAAACGCTTCACCTCCATATTCGATGCGCGCTAGCGATTCATACAGCCCAGCAGCTACGCGGGCATGATTCGCAAACGATACTTCCTTCGGCTGCACCCCGTAGCACAAACAAAATACCGACAAAAGCCCTTTGAGATTAGCATTAGTGGTCAAGGAACTAAGTACCTCTTCAAGACTAATGAAATCTTCCTCAATTGGTTCGGCAGAAAGCGAAATCTTACGCAGATCAAACGTTACTGTTGACTGGCATACCTTTAAAACCTTCGCAAAATATGCGTTAATTGCGGTTGATTCATTCGGGAAATATTTGTGCAGTGTGGCGCAAAAATTCTCTGTGCCGGATGGCATATTATAAGCCGCGCCATCCTGTTCAAACAAAAAAAGGCTTGCTTCCGGCTTAGAAAGGAAAATTGGCTTAATGCAATCGCGGATGCCCAAAACATGAAGCATATCAGTCAGGATTCCCCGAGAAGAAAAACCGCCTGTAAAGTGAAATCCTGTATCAAAAGGAACCCCGTTCCTATAAAAACGAGTAAGGCTTCCGCCGATATGCGGGGCTTTCTCGAGAAGAAGGACTTTTCGTCCATTCATCGCAAGAAGTAATGTTAAGGTTAAGCCGCTTATGCCGCTTCCTACAACTATATGATCGTATTTTCTAGCCAAGCCTATTATTGTTAAATCGCTAAACCGCCGTTGATACCGATAACCTGTCCGTGAATGTACATATCCTCTTCGGTACAAAGAAAATTTACCACTGACGCCACATCTGCCGGCTGGCCAAAACGCCCCAAAGGGATAAGCGGCATAATTTTTTCTTTAGGAAGCTCTTTGGTCATTTCAGTTTCGATTATGCCCGGAGCCACGACATTAACCAAGATATTCTTTTTACCTACTTCCCGAGCCAAGGCTTTAACTGCTCCGATAAGCCCTGCCTTAGAAGCAGAATAATTGACCTGCCCTGCCTGCCCGATCTGGCCGGAAGTCGATGAGACAACGACAATGCGCCCGCGTTTCTCGCGGAGCATCGGGAAGAGCACAATGTGCATGATATTATAAAACCCATTCAGATTTGTGGAAATAACCGTATCCCATTCTTCCTTAGTCATCCAGACCATCAGGTTATCTCGAGCAACACCGGCATTATACACCACTGCGTGGGGAGGGGCCTCGTCACAAACCTTGCTTAATCCTTCCACGACCGCTGAATAATCAGAAACGTCAAATGCAAAAATCCGGCAGGAGACACCTAACTCCTCTATCGCTTTTTTGGTTTCTTCGGCAG
>JAPLLP010000322.1:0-1325 GCA_026387515.1 Candidatus Omnitrophota bacterium
ATTTTCTTTGGTTATATTATTCTTCTGGTGCCTGTCATCAGCTGACAGCAATATCCCTAATCAACCGTGTAAGGTTTATTTCCGCGATAAACGCATTATTATCAGTGAACCTGCCAGCGGAGGCGGTTATGGGAAAGAGAAAGAATATTCGATCAAAGGGGTTTGCTATCAGTCTATCCCGGTGGGATCTGATTGGGATTATTTCAACACCGCCAGCGATCCAGAAAAAAGGGCTGTCTATGAAAGGGATTTTGCGCTTTTAGCAGATGCCGGCTTTAACACCATAAGGACATGGACAGAGGTTAACCAGACGTTACTCGATCTGGCCTACAGGTATAAGATTAAGGTTTGTTTGGGTTTCTTTGTTGATTACAAATCGGATTTATCCAATCCTGCAGTAAGAAACGAGATCAAAACCAGGTTTACAAGCTATGTCACCTCTTTCAAAAACCATCCCGCGGTTCTTTTCTGGATGTTAGGTAATGAGCAGAATCTCACTAATGGCAATAATTCCAGTTGGTATACTTTAGCTAATGAATTGGGCGGGATCGCCCATTCTCTGGAAGGGGCTTACCGTCATCCGGTGGCAATAGTGGAAGGGGATTTGGGCAATATCGGTAATTCGGGAAGGCATGCTAACGATTCCGCCTTGAGTAATATTGACTTATGGGCAAGCAATGTTTATAGGGGAAAGAGCTTTGGAAGTTTATTCAGCGATTATAAAGCAAGGAGCAATAAACCGTTAATGATCTCCGAATACGGCGTAGATGCCTATGATTCCCGAAAAGGACAGGAAGACGAAATGACCCAGATGCTTTGGGACAGGGCGCTTTGGCAGGAGATAGCGAGCAATAATGATGTCTGCGTCGGGGCAACGGTTATGGATTATTCCGACGGTTGGTGTAAAATTACTCCCTACTTGCCAACCGGATATATGGGTGATTTTGGCAATATCAGCATGGATGATAAATTCCCGCAGGATAATCCTTCTCTGGGAACAAAATGCATTAAATTCGCCTATAGCGGGGTGGCATGGGCAGGCGTATATTGGTTATTCCCAGCGGATAATTGGGGGAACCTTGGCCCGGGGCTGGACCTGAGCGATTACACTAAACTGCGTTTTTGGATTAAGGGTAATAACGGCGGAGAGCAGGTAGGATTTAAATTGACAGGTAATAGCGCTACTATATGTTTGACTAATGAGGGCGGCCAGGACGGCTCCCGGATTTGTTTGCCCGATGATCCTCCTCCTTATTTTGCGTTAAGCCCGGATTGGAAAGAACATGTATTTGATCTAAAGGGCTATAATCTATCGAATATAAGAG
>JAPLLP010000322.1:1426-4823 GCA_026387515.1 Candidatus Omnitrophota bacterium
CTAATGAAGAATGGTGGGGATTGGTAGCTGTAAAGAAGAATGGTAACGGCGCGGATATTATAAAACCACGCCTTGCCTTTTATAATCTTTTTAAGCCCATAAGCCAGGGAAGGCCTGTTACTGTTATGTCTCCTGTCGTGGAATCCTTGAGCCTTTGTGTTTCTAAAGGATTTACCAAGGATAAGCTTAATGATGGAGTGAAAACGAGCCTGGCTTTTCCCGGAGGCAAGTGGTGGGACCAAGCTCTTAGGTCTTATTTGCTTTTTGACTATGTTATTGACCTGGGAGGCTATTACGATATTCAGAAAGTAAAATTTAATTGGCTGTGCTCTGGGAATGTTATAGCTTATCCGACTATAGATTCCTGGGTGTTTTATTATTCGGATTCGCTGATGCATAACTGGAAAGCCTATTTACCAGCTTCCGGAATGACTAAAAGGGGAGAGAGTGTTACCGAAAGGTATACAAAGATTTATACGAATAAGGTCAGAATAAAGGGCTATGGTAGAAATTATGGCGGTATTTATGAGATGGAGGTCTTTGGTAAGAAGTACCCGGGGTATAAAATATTGAGTGAAAGGGCCATGTAAATATAGGGGTAACTAATACGGGGGACGTTTCTCTTAAATAGAAACGTCCCCTTTTTTTCTTGACAAACTAGCTAAATTTGGTATACTCTCTAACTAGAGAGCGGAACGTTAAATGAATTCTAACATTTATCTAATCAAGGACTTAGCGCGGACAACCGGTTATTCAATTCATACGCTAAAATTTTACCTTAAGATCGGTCTGATCAGGGAAATCGGCCGCAGTCCGGAAACCCGTTATCGTTATTTTGACGATACCACTGTGGAGCGTCTTAAGAAGATCCGGGATTTAAGGAAAGGCCGCAGGTCTATTAGGGAGATCATGAATGAGTTACTTTAAGGCCCTGGGATTAGAAAAAGAACCGTTTTCCACCAGCCCTGACCCGCAATTTTTCTATCATTCTACCAGCCATAATACTGTTCTTAAGCGTCTTGAGATTGCCGTGCGCCTGCGCCGGGGTTTATGTTTGGTCCTGGGTGATGTAGGCACTGGTAAGACCACGCTTTCCCGTACCTTGCTTCAGGCGTTTAAAGACGAGCCCAACTTTATTTTCCATATGATGCTGGATCCTAGTTTTAGTTCAGAATTTCAGTTTCTTCTCGGCCTGGTAAAAATGTTCGGCATAACGCCGGCTTTTAAATCCACCCTTGATTTTAAAGAGGCATTGGAAAAGTATCTTTTTCAAAAGGGCGCGGAAGAGAATAAGACTATCGTGCTTTTGATTGATGAGGGGCAAAAGATAACTCCGGAAAACCTTGAGGTATTAAGGACGCTTTTGAATTTTGAAACCAACGAATATAAATTATTGCAACTGATTATAATGGCACAGGTAGAGCTCCTGCCGCGGATAAAGCGCGTGCATAATTTCATAGACCGGGTGGCCCTAAAATATACCATAAATCCTTTGGATGAAAATGAGACCAAAGAGATGATAGGGTTCCGGCTTAGGGCGGCCGGCCATAAGGGGCCCGAGCCCATTTTCACGGACGAAGCAGTTCAGCTGGTATATTTTTATACGCAAGGTTATCCGCGTAAAATATCCATGCTCTGCCACGACGCACTGGAGACTTGCGTGATGCAGGGGGGTTCTAAAGTAGACCTTGCGATTATTAACGGCTTGATAGCCATGCGCGAAGACCATGCCCAAAGATAATATTCCTCCCGAAGAGAGGTTGTTGCGTTTGATCCGGGGGCAGGAAAGAACTGTTATTAATAAAGACGCGCCGGCGCCCTTACCCTTACAAGAGCTAAAATATCAATTAAAACCCGATAGCCGCAGACCTCTGGTAAAGCCTTACTTAAGATGCAGCCTTAAAAATACCGTTTTTATCTTTCTTCTTTTTTCCGCTTTTTATTTAGCCGTAGTTTTCTTCTCCCCTTTAATAAATCCCGAGCACATAGAATTGCCTCAGCGAGAAGCGCAAAAAAATGTCGCTGTGCAGCCCGATGAAACCAAGCAGAACAGGCAGTCGATCGAGCACTATTTGAACGCGGTGCGGGATCGTGATATCTTTGTTAAGCAATCAGCGCAGGTAAATGAATCTACTCCCGGGATCATTGCCGCGGAATTAATCAAAGATATGAACCTGGTTGGGATTATCTCCGGAGTTGACCCTCAGGCGATCATTGAAGATAAAAAGCTGCAAAAGACATACTATCTCAGGAAGGGGCAATTTGTCGGTGAATTGCAGATTCAAGATATTCAGAAAGGCAGGGTTATTATAGGGCATAATGGCGAGAAATATGAACTGTATTTATAATTTTTCACCCCGCGCTGATCGGAATTGCGCGGGTGTTCGCTTACTGCGAAGGAGGTTCAGATGAGAGTTAAATTTACCATAATATGTATAATTGCGGTTTTAATCTGCGCCGGTAGCGCCTTGGCCCAGGATGAACCGCCTCCGCCCAATAACGACCAAGGCATGTTGGATTTCTCTAACGGGCAAGATCAGCAAAACCAACAGAATCAACAGAACCAGGAGTCATCTCAACCGGACGTTTTTATGGATCAACCGTCTGCCCCGGTTCCTTCATCTCCGGGTCAGTTAGGCGATATATCGGTACACCAGAATAAGATATCCCTGGATATTAAGGGGATGGATATAATTGACGTCTTGAAAATGCTCTCTACCCGCGCCGAAATGAATATGGCTATAGGCAGGAATGTTACCGGAAGGGTTACTCTTTTCTTGAAGGACGTGGATGTCTGGGATGCCTTTGAGATAATCCTTTTGGCTAATGACCTGGCCTATGACAGAAAAGGAGGCATTGTCAACGTAATGACCCAGCGGGACTATGAGTTGATTTATGGCGAACGATATCAGGATAAAAAGCAGGCCAAGCTTATTCAGCTCAAATACGCCAAGGCCGCCGATCTTTCTAAGGCCTTAAACCAGATCAAGACCAATATCGGAAGGGTTATTGTGGACGAGGGTTCAAATACCCTGGTATTGGTAGATTCCCCGCAGAAGATTAAAGATATGGAGGATTTTATCGCAAGAGCCGATATGCTGCTGGAGACCAGGATCTTTAGCCTTAATTATGCCCAGGCAGAGAAAATTAGCCCTAAGATACAAGAGACGATTACCAAAGGCGTTGGTTCCATGAGGATCGATGAGCGCACCAATAAGATCGCCATAACGGATTATCCGGAGAGGCTGGATGAAATCGGCAAAATCATCAAGGCCTTTGATGCGAAGACGCCGCAGGTGTTGATTGACGCGCAGATCATCGATATCAAACCAAGTGATGCGTTTAAGATGGGAGTGGACTGGAACTTTTGGATAGAAAAACATTTTCAAATCGCTGC
>JAPLLP010000322.1:4851-5275 GCA_026387515.1 Candidatus Omnitrophota bacterium
GCGACTAGTAACAGTGGGCTCGTCTTCGGGACACCCACCACTGCTTCTGCCCCGTCAAACAAAAATAACTACAAAAGTATTATTGATCTTTTGCGCACTATCGGCGATACGAAAATCCTGACCAGCCCGCGGATCATGGTTTTAAATAATCAGGAGGCGAGTATCCTTGTAGGAAGAAAACAGACGTATCTTACCTCCTCGCAAGTTGTCAATTCGCAGACCACAGTTGCGACGACCACCCCCCAGGAGCTGGATACAGGTATTGAGTTACACGTTACCCCCACTATTAATAATGATAATTTTGTGACTATGAAAATTAAGCCTAAAGTGAGCACCGGGTCGCTGGTTCAGGTGCAAGTGAACGGGGAGAGTAACTCTGTCCCTGATTTGACTACCTCAGAGGCGGAGACTACCGTGATGGTTA
>JAPLLP010000046.1 GCA_026387515.1 Candidatus Omnitrophota bacterium
CCTGATGGTTTAACCCTTTAGAAAGAAGTATGTTGGCGTACTCCAGTTGCAACCCTTCAGTCCATACCGGATTCTCAAGGCCCCTTTGGCCTTGTGAACCAAAATACCTTTGTGAGCAGCAAATTACACCGCTGACTAAAAGCGCAACTACTATGGAAAGAATAATCTCTTTTTTCATCTTAATGCATTCTCCTCTCTCTGGCCCTAAAAAAAGTAAACAGGCTCTTGGCATACGGGATATCCGTGCGCAGATCAATAGAATCCACTTTTACCGAATTAAAAAGCGTCTTTCTCGCTCTTACCCTGGCTAAGGCGTTGCTTGAATACTCTCGATTAGACTTCTCGTCTGAACTGTCCACGAGAAATTCTTTTCCCGAGGATCCTGTAGCTGCAAAATACCTATAGAAGGCAACTCCAGCTCCCGGGGATCGGTAATGGTTATGGCGACTATATCGTGGCGCTTATTGGCCACGGCGAGCATCCTTTTAAAATCAGGGGCATAGAAATCAGAAATAATAAAGGTGACGGTTTTACGGGTAGTGACTTTATTCAGATATTCGAGCGCGGCGTTCAAATTTGTGCCGCGGCCGGTCGGCTTTAAATAGAGCGCCTCGCGTATAACCCTCAAGACATGGCGCATGCCTTTACGGGGAGGGATGAATTTCTCTACTTTGTCGGTAAATGCCAGAAACCCGATTTTATCGTTATTTTGCACCGCCGAAAACGCCAGCACCGAACAGATTTCCGCGGCCAGCTGCGACTTTAATGATTTCACCGTCCCAAAGGAACAGGAAGGCGACATATCCAGGATCAACATTACGGTCAGCTCCCTTTCCTCAACGAATTTTTTTATGTAGGGGTGCCCGGTGCGCGCCGTAACGTTCCAGTCAATAGACCGGATCTCATCGCCCGGCTGATACTCCCTGACTTCATCGAACTCCATACCCTTGCCTTTAAAAACACTCTGGTATTGTCCGGCAAAGACATCCGTGACCATGCGCGAGGTAGTAATCTGTATCCTGCGGATATTTTTTAATACTTCTTTAGGAATCATATTGTTTTATGGGACCTCTATCTCATCAAATATCTTTTTGATAATGTCTTCTGAAGATTTCTCCTCAGCCTCTGCCTCATAACTTACGATAACCCGGTGCCGTAACACATCCGGGCCTATAGACTTGATATCTTGCGGAGTAACATATCCCCTGCCCTGGATAAAGGCGTAGGCCTTGGCAGCGAGGCTAAGACAAATAGTTGCGCGCGGAGAAGCCCCATAATGAATCAAATCAACCAGCTCATCCAATTGGTATTTTTTGGGGTCGCGGGTAGCAAATACTATATCGAGGATGTATTTCTCCAGCTTCTCATCCATATACACCTCATCTACTACGGCTCTTGCCTTCATAATATCCGCGGGGTTAATCACGGGGTTGACTTCTATTTTTTTGCTGGTAAAACCCATAGTCTTTAAAATCTTTTGCTCCTCGTCAAAATGCGGATAAGTTATGCTCACCTTAAGCATAAACCTGTCCACCTGGGCCTCCGGTAAAGGATAAGTCCCTTCCTGTTCTATCGGGTTCTGGGTAGCCATCACCAGAAACGGATCGTCCAGTTTAAAAGTATTCTCTCCAATAGTGACTTGCCTCTCCTGCATGGCTTCAAGGA
>JAPLLP010000203.1:0-5242 GCA_026387515.1 Candidatus Omnitrophota bacterium
TACGTGTTCTTGGACTAAACCGTATTCCAGGTCGCTCAGCCGCCCGGGCTTGTTCAGTATATCTAAAGGGATACTGATCTTACCCAAATCATGGAGCTCTCCTGCCAGGCGCATCCCCAATAGGCGGTCTTCGTCCCACCCTAAAGTCTTGGCGATTTTTTCGGCTATCACTGCCACATTGCGAGTATGACTAAAGGTGTAGGGATCTCGCTGTTCCAAGGCCCTACCTAAAACATCAAGCGTATTGATCAGCATGGCCATGCGCTCGCGCTCCGTGTTGGCGTAAGCGGTCATATCGCGCGTCACGCCCATGGTACCGATAACCTTTCCTGCCTTATCGTGCATGGGAATCTTGGTAGTAATCACCTGATTCCAAGTGCCGTTGGGAAGGATTGTGCGCTCAATTTTACCAACTATGGGTTTGCCGGTAGAGAGCACGGAATTGTCGTCAGCAAACATCTTTTCTGCCTGCTCTTTAGGAAAAAAATCAAAGTCAGATTTTCCTACGATCTGCCCTTGAGGCAATTTCATTCCCTCAGCATAAAACTTATTTACCTTGATGATGCGGTTTTTTAAATCCTTGAAATATATAGCATCCGGTATGTGGTCCAGCAGGCCCTGCAGGTAATCCCGCTCCAGTGCCAGCTCCTCTTCCATCTTCTTGTGGCTCGACATATCTTCAATAATACCTTCAAGATATTCCTTGCTCCAGGCCTCTTTTACCAAGGTAGCGGTAATGGCGACCCAGATAGGCTCTTTAGATTTCTTACGCAGCAATACCTCAAAAAAGTTAACCTTGCCCTGGCTTTTGATAGTATCGTAAAACCTTGCCCTATCTTCATTATTAAAAAACAAATCTTCCAGTTTCTCCCAAATGAATTCTTCCTTAGAAGAATACCCTAACATCTGGACCAAAGTAGAATTGGTGATTATAAATCTGACTTCCGGCGATAGCCCGTATTTAAAAAGGCCTACGCCCAAATTGTCCATAGTGGCCGCATTAAGGTAAAAAGTATCCCACATCTTTTAGCTCTCCTTTTAGAGCATTATTATATCATTAATCTTGCGCTTGGATAGAGAAAAGTTAAGGGGCTTTTCCGTCAAGATCGCGTAGCGCCGACTTGATTTCCTGATAATAATAAGGATCAACCGAATAATAAATCTCCTGTGCGCGCCGGTAATATTCTCTGGCCTTATTTTTGCCGCCCATTTTGGCATAAAGCCGCCCCAAGTCATAACACGCTGCCGCCTCTTCCAACGGAGCTTTTAAACCATTACATATCGAGATAGCTTTATCCAAATTAAACTCTGCCTCTTTTAAATTATCCATATCCATATAAAGCTCACCCAACATGGTATAATCGCTGGCCAGGCTCGGCATATCCCCTTGCGACTGGTCAATAGCCAGGCCCTGGCGATAACAGTCCAAGGCCTTTGAATAGTCTTTATTGAAACCTTGTATCTCTCCCAGATTGAAATAATAATCGCTTAATTCGCTTTTAAGCTTTAGCTGCTTAAAGAGCTGGAAGCTCTTGCCATAGAAATCCGCGGCGGCAGAAAGATCATCTTTATTAATGTACACCAGGCCTATGTCAAAGTAATCGCAGGCCAGTTGATAACGGTGAGAGGCGAAGTTTTTCCTCTCCCGGTTTATCTCGGAGCTTTTCATCAATAGCTCCAGGGCTTTATCATCCTGCCTTCTGTCAATATACCAGACTGCCAGTTTACGTAAGGCAATTGCCTCTCCCAATTTGTCCTTATTTTCCAGGCTTAATTTAATGGCCTTCTGATAGAAATCAAATGCCTTCTGGTATTCACCCTGGCTTTGATAGAACCATCCGATCTTGGTATAGGCCGAGGCCAGGTTCTTTTTATCATTCTTTCTTTGACTGTGAAGCATATAATCAAAGTAACAATTCAAAGCCTCATTATTTTTCCCCAAACGCTTATAAGTATCCGCTATGATAGGATACGCCGCCAAAAACATGGGATCTTTTCTAATAATGCTATTACTCAACTCTATGACCTGGCTATTCTTTCCCTGTTCAAATAACCTTGATGACCGGGAAAACGCAATATAGGTGGCGGGATTAACCGTAGGCAGATATATACGCAAGGCCAAAAACAAAGTTATAGAAATAAATGTGGGTACGAAAATCTTTGCCAGCCTGGCCCTAATTTTATTCCTGCGCTCTACAGACGCTCCCTGCGTCTCATTGTTAGGCAAAGGATTAAAGGGGACAAAGACCGGATCGCCATAAAGAAGATAGCCTGCCCAGGATAAACGGGCGATACCATATTCCTTGGCTACTTTCATACGAGCAAGGCGCAAGGATTCACCTACGGACTTGCCCTTAGTCAATAACGCATAGAAGGATTGGGCAAAGACAAGGCCGGCCTTATCTTCCAGTTCCCTTATGACTCCGATGTAATGCCTGACCCCGGAAAACAAAAAAGCTGAAGCCAAATTATAGGTGCTGACCTGATAATCTACCTTCATATTTAGAGAATTAACCTTGGCGGAAAAACAGGCATTTGAAAAGACAATTGATGGCAGCGGGGCGCTTTCACCTAGCGCCGCGATATCCCGTACTGACAGCCTCCCATCACGTAACAGCCATCCGGAATTATTTACATCCTCACTGTCAAATTCACAGTGGCCTGCGTAATGCACTATATCGTATTCCCGCAGATTCTTTTTTACATATAGCCTATCGATATCCGTAGACTTAAAATCTATCTGCACCTTATTTCTGATCCGATCAAACCTGTTTCTAATCTCTATCCCTTCCTGATAAGCTGAGGGCAAATCGGCGGTGGGATTAACCAGGATAAGCATTTTAAGCGCGGGCTGGGCACTGCGATAACGAACGGAATGGGATTCCTGCTTAGTCCTAAGAAGCCTGCCGATATTGAACTTAAGACACAAAAAATCCTTGCCGTCAAAAAGAAGCTCCCAGGGAATACCGATAAGCTCCTCGTCCAGCAAAAGCACCAAGGTCAGGTCTTGAGCCAAAACCAACCGTTCTCTTACCTTTCTGGCTAGGAGGTGTTCCCATAAAAGTTGGCCTGATTTTTTGAGTTGCTCAAGATAAACGGAATTGGCTTCATTTTTTTTGTTGGCATTAACGAGGATAACCGCTATTTCTTGACAGAGACGGGCTATATCGCAAAAAGATACCTGATGCTGATGATAGTAGCGCAGAGTTGAAGCGGTTTCGCCCTGCTCAAATATGCTCATCCCCAGGGCATTATCCTGCTTCCATACCTCAAGAACCAAGGTATTGCTATCCGGCATCGTATAACTTATCCTATTTTTTTATATCTATTTTTACCGAGGCGAGCTTTTCTTGAAGGTTGGCTATCTCAATGGCATACCTGCCTAACGAAATATGTTCGAAAATCACCGTGCCGGTTTTAGCAAGATAAGACTCAAGCTCCGTCTCATCCCTCATTAGGGTAACCCTGAAGTCCTTAATGGGAAGCCCGGTCTTTTTATCTTTCACCGATACTGTAGCGTTAAACGAAGAATCGGCCTTATTCTCCACCTTTATCTCCACGCGCATACCGGCAAAATCCTTTAAAACAGTAACCTCATCTTTGAAATCTTTTATCTGCCGGCTGCGTAATACCGGAGCAGGTAATAACTCCTGCCCAAAGAGGACGTCTCCGGTAGTTTTGATGAGTTCCAGAAGGTTTCCTTTTACGCGCAATACTATTTCTAGCGGCTGGATATCGCTTGCCTGCGGCATGATATTTTTGGCGCGGCGAATTAATTCTGGCGGAACATCCGTTTCTTGCAACATGCCCGATCTAACATTCAGGGCGATCTTCTGAAGGCACTCCTGACAACTAACCAGATGCCGAAGCGTAACCTCATGTTCATGGATATCCAGTTTTCTATCCAGAAAACTGGCAAGCGCCTCTTCATCAGGATGCGACTCCGAAGACGCAGGATGCGACTTTTCCCATTTTTTATAAACCAGACTGACTATTTTTTCTAAAGTTTGCCGCATTGGCCTTAAACCTCTACCTTATTAGACGGTGGAACCCGGAAAATCTAACGGGTATCCCTTGGACGAAAAACAGTCCCTTAGCCTGTTTAGAATGCGCGATTTTCGCATATCCACGGCCCCGCGGGAAATGCGCATCGCGACTTTTAATTCCTCAAGCGAAAAACCTTGGTCAATATGAAGCCTCAAGAAATATTTATCTTCATCACTAAGAATCTCTATGCACTCCGAAAGGTTTTGCAATTTTTCTTTATCTAGTAACTGTTCTTTAGCCGGCGGACCGTCATGCTTAATCGTATCGGATAAAGAACCGCCCTCTTCGTTAGGCGCATCAAGCGATAAGAGCGGTTTCTGCCGGCGCGTAAAATCCAAAACATGGTTCACTGTCACCTGGCGCAACCAGCTAGAGAGCCGGCATCCGTTTTTGGCTTTATAGGTCGCTAATTTACGAAAATTATCTTGGGCTAGTATTAAGAATATTTCCTGGAAAAGGTCATCTATAGTTTCCTGGCCTATGCCAGAAAGACCTTTTAACTTTAAGACAGCATGAATAGAGCTGTATATGAGGCGGGAATACCTATCAACAAACTGTTCCCAGGAGCGCTTGTCTTTACGGCAAAGCCTACTGACAAACTCCAGGTCATTCATGTGCGTATTATACCATCGAAGCGCAAGAAGTAAAACGAAAAGCTAATCCTCGGATTTTATCTCCCGCCCTTGCACATCTATCACTTCTTGGTGTTTTTGCCTGCGGCTAAACCCGGTTATTCTCTTTATTATAACCTTCCAGGTTAAAATAAAAGCCAGGATCAACCCTAGTTCAAGCACAGCCCAATACAAAGGACGCAGAAACATCCATCCGAAAAACAGGTTAAATATTATTAAAAACGGTAGGAGGCAGCCGAACTGCACTTATCCGGCTCCATGAATCAAACGCAAGACTTTTTCCGCGGATTCTAACTTTTCTTTAAGCTTGTTGTATTCCTCTATCGGCACACCCTGCATAGGAGCAGGTTTAGCTAATTCCTCTTTTTGACCATCCAGTTGCGTCTTGAGCTGGGCGATCTCTCTAGACAGCGCTTGCTGGCTATCTTCCAGCTTGTGCACCACTTCTTCCTTGGCCTCTAATAACTGCTTTAGCTGCTGAAGCTCTTCCTTTGAGGAAGTATCTGAAACTACCGGCCTGTTATTCAATTCTGCAATAAGGGTATTGAGACGCTGGATCTCAT
>JAPLLP010000203.1:5249-5820 GCA_026387515.1 Candidatus Omnitrophota bacterium
TTCTCTGGCTTTCCGTTTCTTGAGAGAGCGCGGCATGTTTTTCAACTATATCCTTGCTGTTATTCTCAAGAGAGACCACTCGTTCATATTTTTCCTGCAGTTGGCTGGTAAGATTTGAATTAGACGTGGAAAGTTTCTCCAGTTCCTGGGTTCTGGCTGCCAGCTGAACGCTGATATTCTCGTTCTCCCGCTTCACACGCTGCAATTCTTCCTGTCTCTTGGCTTCGTCCTCCTGATACTTAAGCAGACTCTGCTTTAATTCTGCCTCTTGGGTAAACCTGGCCTTTTTCTCTTTTTCCAGTTCCTGTTGCACGGACTCACGCTCAGACTTGGCCTTTTCTAATTCACCCTTAGAAACATTAACATCTTCAACCAACTTGCTATCCTGGGAAAAGGTAGAAAAATAAAGATAAATTGGTATGGCAAATGCTGCTACGGCAAAAATACCGGACAAAATCAACAAGAACATCAGACCCCTCCTTCACAACAATAAACACCCGCGCAATTCCTGTCTGGGCCAGGTGTCTCTTAGCGCGGGGTGTCACCTAGCTTCTTCCTGACCTCCTCAGGA
>JAPLLP010000203.1:5838-13889 GCA_026387515.1 Candidatus Omnitrophota bacterium
CCTCCTCAGGAATAGCCTTGGGTTCAATATTTTTATCCACGCAGACCATAATTGTTTTAGACTGACATATTAATTTGCCATCCTGGTTCTTCACGTCATGCTCTACCTCTATCTTAATCTTGTGAATCCCGGTAAAGACAGTCTCTATATTAAGCGTATCGCCATAAAAAGCCGGGGATTTATAATCTATCTCCACGCGCGCTATAACAAACATAGTACCTCCCCTGACAAGTTCCTTAATAGACAGGCCGCGCTGGGCAAAATATTCCGTGCGCGCCTCTTCCATAAATTTCAGGTAATTGGAATAGTAAACTACCTGGCCGCAATCGGTATCGTGATAATAAATAGTTTTCTGCATTTATTTGGCATTCGAGTTAAAAACGTCAAGCGCCTGGTCAAAATCATAGACGTTATGAAAGTCTTCGCGAGTGTCCTGCGCGGTCTTACCCATTAACCCGGACTCGATCATATTAAACACGATCTCGCCGAAATCTGAAGTATTCTTGATACCCCAGTGCGTAAAAACCGCCTTGGCCATAGGCCCAAACTGTTCAATAGCTAAATCGCGAATGCCTCCAGAAAGCTCCTTACCACTGACATGCCCCTCTCTTTTTAACTTCTTCTGGGTATGCCATAGGGCCTGCATAACAAATTCATAGGCATCCAGTTTATAACGCGGATCTTTAGCTATGATCTCGCTTAATGTTCCATAAAAATCCTTAGCCATATCTATCACCCTATTTAGCAGTTTCTATTATACCTCTAAACTCTAAGAAAAGCAAATTGCGCGTTCCAGGCTTTTAAAAGTTTTAAAGACGCGGTCTGCCTCTTTTAAATACGTTTTAGGCAAAGATGTCTCCAGGGCTACGCAAAATAATCCTGCCCGCTTGGCAGCCGTGATACCAAAAGGGGCATTCTCAATCACTACCGCTTCTTTTGCCGAGATGCCCAGCAACCCGAGCGCCCTTAAAAAAGGTTCAGGATGAGGCTTGCCTTGCCTAACCTCATCTCCGGTTACCGTGGCGTCAAAAAGCCGCAATAATGTAACAGGTAGGATCTTCCTGGCTTCCATCCGGGAAGTCCCGGTCACCAAGGCAAGGCAAAAATCGCGCCTCTTTAGCAAACGGACAAATGCGCGACTTCCCTTTACAAACCGCACTCTTACTTTTTTCTTGAATAATCTCTCTTTGGCAGCCAGTATCGCTTTTGCTTCGGCAAGGCTAAATTTATAATTATATTGCCGCAAAATCTCCTTAACGCTGGTTAGGCCATCCTGGCCTTCTCTTCTATAAATATCAAAACGATCAACCTTGATTCCCAGCGAAGAAAATACTTTCTGCCAGGCCATAAAGTGATAAGGCATGGTATTGGTGATTACGCCATCCATATCAAATATAACTGTCCTGAATTTACCCATGCCTTCTCTTCCCATAGGGGGGCTATTATACCATAAAGAAAATGCCTTGCAAAAAGAATATGGTTGTGCTAAATTAAAACACCATGACACCCCGCGCAGATAGGATTTGCGCGGGTGTTCATTTACTATGAAAAACACGCTCTGGAGATTTATCGATGACAAAGGCAGCTTTGTCTCTGACAACGCTCAGCACATCCACACCCTATACCTGCCCCTTTGCAACACGCATCCTTTCATGTCCTCTGTTACGCCCGGGTTGCATGGAGATGCCAAAACCGGAAATAACACCTTTCTCTTAGAACCGGTTTCCCGCATAGATTTGAATAATTCTAAAATCAGCCGAAATTTCTGGATATACCTTAATCCGGATAAAGTCTGGTCGGCAACCGGAGTCTCTAAAGACTTAAGCGCAATAAAAAACGACAGGGTCAGCCTGAAAGCCGGCCTCTTATGGCAGGAAATAACCCGCCAGAACAGGAATATTGGACTAGAAAGCAAAATCACTTCCTTTGTGCCGGCAAGCGGGGAACCTGTAGAACTTATGCTAGTGACTATTACTAATACCTCCGGGTTAGACCTGAAATTCATCCCCACAGCCGCAATACCTATATACGCCCGTTCGGCCAATAACCTGCGCGACCATCGGCACGTAACCTCGCTTTTAAATCGCCTAGAGGTAGAACGATTCGGGGTGACGGTCACACCTACCCTACTCTTTGATGAAACCGGACACAAAAAGAATGAAACGACTTATTTCGTATTCGGTTTTGATGAAAATCGGGATACCCCAGCATACATCTATCCCACGCAGGAAGAATTCTGCGGAGAAGGCGGCGACCTGGAAACACCAGAGGCTATTTACAGAAATCTTTTGCCGGATGTAAATAAGAAAATTCAGGGAAAAGAAACTATTGGTGCTTTGAGATTTGGAGAAAAAAAGCTAAAACACCATGAATCCGTAACTTTTACAATTGTCTTGGGTATTGCTCCTACGAAGCAACAGGTTAAAAATATCTTCAATAAATTCAATAACCTTGATAAAATCCGAAAATCGCTAGTTGCAACCAAAAATCACTGGCAAAACAAAAGCGATGAAATAAAAGTAGACACAAAAAATTCTGCTTTTGATAACTGGTTTCGCTGGGTCAGCATACAGCCGACCCTGCGTAAAATTTTCGGCTGCTCATTTCTGCCGGATTTTGATTACGGCAAAGGCGGCCGGGGATGGCGAGACCTCTGGCAAGACTGCCTCTCTTTAATCCTGAACTCGCCAGAAGACGCCAAGCAGCTCCTGATCAATAATTTCTCCGGCGTGCGCATCGACGGTTCAAACGCCACCATTATCGGGCAAAACAGGAGAGAATTTATTGCTGACCGCAATAATATAAGCCGCGTGTGGATGGATCACGGGGCCTGGCCGCTAGTAACCACGCATCTTTATATCCATCAAACCGGCGATTTAAAGATCTTATTGCAAAAAACGGGTTATTTTCGCGATCGCCAGCTGTCCAGGAGCAAAATTTACCTTGGCACGATCCTGGAGCATATTTTATTAGAAAACCTAGTGCAGTTCTTTAACGTAGGTTCTCACAATATCATCCGGCTTCAAGGCGCGGACTGGAACGACGGACTGGACATGGCGCAGGAAAACGGAGAAAGCGTTGCATTCTCCTGCCTATATGCGAAAAACCTTAACGATATCTGCGAATTACTGGTAAAGCTCGGGCAGAAAGAAATTGTGATATTTAAAGAGCTGGCTATACTCCTGGATACCTTGGCTAAAAAACCCATAGATTATTCTTCTACCGCTGATAAACAAAAACTACTGGAAAAATATTTTAATACTGTCAATACAGCGTTTAGCGGCCAAACAATCACCATCTCCAGAAAAAGATTAATCATGGATTTAAAGGAAAAGTCAGAATGGTTAACCGCGCACATCCGCAAAAACGAATGGCTAAAGGACGGTTTCTATAACGGGTACTATGATAATAATAAAGAGAGGCTGGAAGGCAATTGCGGCGGAATAATGCGCATGACCCTGACCGGACAGACATTCCCTATCCTGGGAGGCATTGCCACTACTGACCAGATAGAATCGATATTCGATAAATCCTGCGCGTATTTAAAAGACCAACGATTCGGCGGTTTCCATTTAAATACCGATTTTAAAAAAATGATGCCTGCCTTGGGCAGGGCCTTCTCTTTCGTTTACGGAGATAAAGAGAACGGAGCTTTTTTTAACCACATGGCTGTAATGTTCAGCTATAGCTTATACTCGCGGGGATTTGCCAAGGAAGGTTTTGAGGTATTAAATTCTATTTCGCAAATGGCGCTTGATACTCAAAATAGCAAGATCTACCCCTGCCTACCGGAATATTTTAATGCTGATGGCCGGGGAATGTACAGCTATCTCACCGGTTCAGCCAGCTGGTACATACTGACATTACTTACCCAGGCTTTCGGGGTACGCGGAGAATACGGTGATTTGGTCTTAGAGCCGAAACTTATCTCCGAACAATTTAATACTACTAAAGAGCTCTCCATCAATGCCGTCTTTGCCAATAAACAGATTAAGGTAATTTACTCCAACCCTTTTCAGAAAGATTTCGGCAAATATACCATCAAAAGAATCTCTTTAAACGACAGACTTATTGCTTCGGACGTTATTTCCTGCCGTTATTGCATTCCCCGCAAGAAATTTCTCTCTCTAACCACCAAAAATATCAATCTTATTGAAATCTTACTTGGGTAAGCTTTCTAAATGAGCTGAAGGATTTTGTTCTTACTAGAGTGACCCTTGAGTATGGTGATGCGGCTTTTGGGAATATCGAAATAACGGCTCAACAATTCAATAACTGCCTGATTAGCCTTACCTTCTTTTGCTTCTGCTTTAACCAAAACGCGGAAATTCCCTTCTTCTATCTTTTCAACTTTTTCTTCTCTGGCACGAGCCTTAACCTTAACCGAAATCTTCATCCTATTTTGATATTGACCTCCGGATGCGCTGCTAAGGTATTATGCACAGGGCAATTCTTGATAAACTCAAGGAGCGCAGCCTGCCTGCGCTCGTCAAGCTTAGCCCCGCATAGATCTATTCCAGCATTGATCACCTGGAAACGCAGCGGAACTTCCTTGGTAAATTCCGCGTCCACTGATATCTTTACTTCTTTTATTTCCAACTTTGCCGATTCGGCGTATTTACGCACATACACACCGATACAGCTACCTAAGCTTGCCAGAAGGGTATCCGGAGGAGTAATGCCTTTACCTTTAATATCAACAGTAAATACGTAATCCTTTGACTTGATCTCAAAAACGTAACCCGCAGTATTGGTAATATCTACATGATACATATTAAACCTTCCTCTTCTTCCTATAGCGTATCTCTTCCTTTAAAAGCATCTTTTCCAGCCAGACAAAAAGAATAGAGAAGAAATATTTCCGGCTCAATTCTTTGATCTTATATTTACTTACCCCGCTACCCCTCCCATTCCAGTTGATGGGCACGATGGCAAAGGAGAAGCCGCGGACAATCGCTTTTAGCGGTATCTCAACCGTGATATTAAAATACCGTGAAACCAGAGGTTCAACCATCCGGATAACCTCTGTCCGATACCCTTTGAAGGCATTGGAAACGTCGTTGTAATTAGTAAGGAACAAAAACTGTATAAATTTATTTCCCAGACGATTTAAAAGCAATTTAACCCTGGGATACCCGGAAACCCTGCTGCCCTTAATAAACCGCGAGCCAAAAACGCAATCGTAACCCTCCGAGAGCTTCCGGTAGTATTTCATCACATCCTCAGCGTCATCTGAACCATCACCCATAAAAATAACCACACAATCACCCGAAATAACCTCCAGGCCATTTCTTATGGCGATGCCAAACCCGTGAGGCGCGCGGGAATCGATTATTTTTAACTTTGGGTTCAACTGCCGCATCCCGGATAATACCCCGGGAGTACCGTCGCTAGAATTATCATTCACCAAAATAACTTCATAATTGATACCGCTTTTTTCTAATGCTACGGTTAAATTACCGACTACGGTTTTTACGCAATCTTCTTCATTGCGCAGCGGTATTACCACGGATAATCTCATACCTTGCCCTTGATTGCTCACTCTTGCCTGCTTCCTTGTTGCTTGGCTTTGTTTTCGGCAATGATCTTCTGCGCGATCTCAGAAGGGACTTCCTGATATTTCTCAAATTCCATCGAGGCGCTTGCCCGGCCGGAGCTTAAGGAGCGAAACGCCGATGTATAACCGAACATCTCTGACAAAGGAGCCTCCGCCTGGATAATCTTCTGATTACCCTTGACCTCCATAGCCATTATTTTTCCGCGGCGCGAACAGATATTCCCCACAATGGCGCTGACATATTCCTCGGGTGTTGTAACTTCAACAGACATGTACGGCTCAAGCAATATCGGATCCCCTTTCAAAAATGCCTCTTTAAAACCGATGCTCCCCGCGATCTTAAAAGCCAACTCCGAAGAATCCACCTCATGAAAAGAACCGTCTATAAGGTTGACCTTCACATCCACAACCGGATAACCGGCATAAACCCCTTTTTGCATGGCCTCAATAATCCCCTTTTCAACTGCGGGGATAAAAGATTTAGGGATGGCCCCGCCTTTTATGGCGTCTTTAAATTCAAAACCTTCTCCCGCCTGCACAGGCTCAAGTTCTAACACCACATGCCCGTATTGGCCGCGTCCGCCGGTCTGACGAATGTATTTTCCCTCAGCGCCCGCCGGCTTCATAATGGTTTCGCGATAGGCCACCTTAGGCTTACCAACATCTGCCTCTATGCCGAACTCCTCTTTTAATCTATCCACAATAATCTCAAGGTGCAATTCTCCCATGCCGGAAAGGATGGTTTCTTTAGTCTCTTCGTCAGAATTAACCACAAATGTAGGATCCTCTTCGGTGAGCCTATTCAAGGCCTTGCCTAATTTATCCTGGTCAGCGCGGCTCTTAGGAGAGATGCTCAAAGATACAACCGGAGTAGGAAACTGTATGGCTTCCAGCAATACAGGATTATCTTCGTCGCAAAGGGTATCACCGGTAACGGTATGCGCCAAACCTATGATCGCTACGATCTCTCCGGCAAAGGCATAATCTATGTTTTCGCGCTGGTTGGCGTGCATACGCACGATCCTGCCGACCCTCTCTTTCTTGTTCTTCCTAGCATTTAATACATAGGTTCCGGTCTCTAACACTCCGGAATATACCCGCACGTATACTAATTTGCCCATATGCGGATCTGCCTGCACCTTAAAGGCCAGGCCGCAGAACGGCTCTTTGTGATCCGGTTTTCTCTCGATTTCTTTCTGAGGATCATCCATATCATGGCCTTTAACCGAAGGCAGGTCCAATGGCGAAGGCAGGTACATAGTTATGGAATCCAGCAGTTTCTGCACCCCCTTGTTCTTAAAAGAAGCACCGCAGAGAATAGGGACCATCTTGTTGACAATCGTCCCCCTCCGGATCGCGCCGATCAATTCCTCGTTAGTGATTGTATCGGCGGATTCAAGGTATTTTTTGGTGAGCGCCTCGTCAAATGACGATGCCCGTTCAACTAAGATATGACGGTATTTATTAGCCGACTCTTTAAGCTCTTCGGGTATCTCCTCAACGCGGAAATTCTTCCCCATGGATTCTTCATCGTAAATGTAGGCCTTCATATCGATCAAATCCACCACTCCCCGGAAATTCTCTTCCAGGCCTATAGGGATCTCAAGCGGTATAACATTACCCTGAAGCTCCTGCTCAATGCCTCTTAATACCCCGTAGAAATCTGCCCCGGTGCGGTCCATTTTATTCACAAAGGCGATTTTAGGCACATTGTATTTATCGGATTGTCTCCAGACCGTCTCTGATTGAGGCTCAACCCCTCCTACGGCGCAGAATACCGCTACTGCTCCGTCTAAAACGCGCAGGGAACGTTCTACCTCAACCGTAAAATCTACG
The DNA here is from genome assembly GCA_026387515.1 of Candidatus Omnitrophota bacterium. The sequence goes on from JAPLLP010000203.1 coordinate 13,232, forward strand.
TGCCCGGGAGTATCAATAATATTAATACGATAATCATTCCAATAACAGGTGGTTGCTGCAGCGGTGATAGTAATGCCGCGTTCTTGCTCCTGCTTCATCCAATCCATCTGGGCCTTACCCTCATTTACCTCACCTATCTTATGCGACTTACCGGTATAATAAAGTATCCTCTCGGTAGTGGTAGTTTTTCCGGCATCGATGTGCGCCATGATGCCGATGTTTCTCACTTTGGATAGGTCGAATTGAGGCACAGGCAGGGATCTTTCGCGCTTTTCCTCCGGCTTGGCCTCTACAGAAGATTCCTCTGATTTTGACTCCAGGAGGAGTTCCGCCGGCTTTTCCTCTACGGGAGGTTCTTCTGGTTTTGTTTCAGGGATAGGTTCTTGAGGAATTACTTCAGAGGGAGGCTCTTGAGGCTTTACTTCCGCCGGTTTTTCCTGCGTGCGTTGTATCCTAAGATTGGCAACTTCTTCGTTTAAGGCCTTTATCTTTTCATCCTGCTTTTCCAACTCCTTTTCAAGATCGGTATATTCCTCGTTTAATTTATTGAATTCCGGTTTGGGAACCCATTCGCTATGCTCTTTATCTCTCTTGTAATCCGCGATAATTTTTGCCCGGCTAGCCAGTTCCTCGGTATCTTTTTCAATACGGTGCCGCC
>JAPLLP010000203.1:13908-14407 GCA_026387515.1 Candidatus Omnitrophota bacterium
GTCATCTCTTTACTACTTTTCTCCAAGGCATCAAATTTTATCTGCAGTTCGCGTAGCTGACGAGTCAAATCAACATTTTTCTCAAATTCTACCTGCAATTCCTTCTCTTTATCCTTTAGCTTATTCTCGAAATCTCCTGAACCATCCCTGAATTTCCTATAATCCTCTTCGCTCTTTTTGATCCATTCTTCTCTCTTGGCAAGTTGTTCCTTTAGGGCATCTTCTTTTTTCTTATATCCCTCAATCTCATTTTTGAAATTCGAGATATCGGTATGCGCCTGCTCCAATTCATTATTAAGCGCGGCAACCTGCCCCTCAAGCTTAAGGACCTTCATTTGCGGAGATCCGGCATCGGGCTCTTTACCTGTGCCAAAAGGGCGTTTCTTAACCCCTGAGCTTAACCCTGAACCTTCGGGCATCAGAGCGTACGCTACAAGCCCCATGGTCACTATTAATAAGACACCGAGCAATAAAATCATAGTTATTTAATTATAGCAGA
>JAPLLP010000203.1:14421-19556 GCA_026387515.1 Candidatus Omnitrophota bacterium
GAAAGTTTAATTTTGATAAGGGAATTAATTTCCAAAAATGGCGTTCTTGATACTGTTAAATATATCCGCCACGGCGGGTTTAAATTTGTATTTAGGATCTTTGAGCGTGCCGCTTAGCGTAATCGTCCCGAACTTGCCGGCAGTGCCGACTATTGCAGTAGCTATATCCTTAAATGTCCCTGTATCTGGGGCGGAATCTCCCAGGATATTCACGTTAAGCTCTGAATATACGGAACCATCAAAGCCGATCTTTACCGGTCCGGTTATCTCGGCAAGATTACTGACCATTTTTAGATTATCCGTGGCTATAGAGCCGTCTTGGATGACAAAGGGACAACTGGCCTCACTGACGACAATATTCGCAAAATCCCGGGCAAAGATAAATTTCCCCATCCCTTTAAAAAGATTCAATTCCCATAATTTACCCTGGGTGACCAGTATCTTGCCTGCCCCGGTCATCTTAGAAAAATCTTTTACAAAACTGCTTATCTTGCCTTGGGCCTGGATACTACCCGCTATATCCTTATCTTTTGCCGAAGTATCCAGATTTAATTTTTCAATCTTTATGTCTTTAGCGGAAAACTCAATCCAAAAAGGCAGATTCCCAGAAAACAGGTTCATCTTGCCGGTCAAATCAATAACACCGTCATATAATGCAAGGTGGCCTTGCGAAACTTCAAGTATCCCCTCCTGCTGATTAATGGCGATTGACAAGTCTGTACCTTTAAAGCCCCAAAGCGATAGCTTTTCGCTGGTAACCTGGCCTTCGATAGCGCAGGCCTTAATATCCGCCAAATTGCCCGTAAGGTTAAACTTAGCTTTAACTTTACCATTCGGTTTGATCCGGGTTAACTGCTCTTTAAATTGAGTTGATATCTTATCAAGATCTCCTATTTCTATATCCGCATTTGCTAAAAGTCTTGCCTGCGGTTTATTTCCGGTATCAATATCCCCGGATAAAGAAAAGGCCGAGTTTAAATAATTGGCCGAAAATTTAGATACGCTTATTACCTTATTATTAACCGAGATGTTGGATTCGAGTTTCAAATTATCTGAAACAACAGTTAACTCTACTACCGGCCGCTCAAAATTGGCCAAAGCCCCGTTTGTCTTATACGGCTCATTTAAAAACTTAAAATTCACCTCTTTCCAGCTCAGGCCATTAAAGGTAAAATTAATCCGTCCGCTTACTCCTTCAAAAGCAGGATCCAATTTTTCCAGTTTTATGGAAGTATCTGCCAGGTCAAGATAACCATTGAGGATAGGCAGGGTATCGGATAAAGGTTCCAATTTAAGATTTAGCGCCATCCGGGATTGGCCGTTGATTATAATGGGCAGATCTAACTTAAATTTGTCTTTTAAAATATTTTTGAGCGAGACCAAGGGCAGGTCGCCCGTAATATCCAATTCAATTTTCGGATTAGCAAAATCAAAGATGCTCGCTTTGGCTTGAACGGGCAATCCCAACACCCTGGCATTCACTTTTTCCAGCTTCATTGCAGAATTATCAAACTGGGCAAGGCCATTAATAACTTTAACCTCTTTTATGGAATCTATGCCCGAAATATCCGTTTGGTAAATTTTCGCGTTGCCGGAATATTTAAATTTCTCACTTTTTAACTCATAGTCAAATTTAGCCTGGATGTCCGCATTAAGCGTTACGGCAATCTCTTCTTTGGAGAATATGATGTTCTTGGCCTTAGAGGTTATATCAGTACCAAGCCATCCGTCTTTTAAAATAGCTCCCCCTGAAATATCCAAGATACCCCCGGAAACTTCGATGCCGGCATTCTTGTAGTATGCAAAAAAATCGGCGGGTGCTATATCAAATATAGAAAATTTCGCGGAGAGCTCCTGTCGCGGGATATTATATTCACCCTGAGCGGATATTTTTATTTGTGATTTACCGGGAATAAGGCCTTTAAGCTTAAACTTTAATGACGCAGGGAGTGAAAAATTTGCAACCAGGTTTAAATCCGTTATAGACCTCTCGAAAGCCGGATTTAAATAAGCATCATGATAATCAATCCGGGAATTGATGATACTCACCTTATAGATCAATAGGCCAAAACCGCCCTTGCCAGAACTTGCCGGTTTTTGACTTAATACGCTCTGCCAATTAAAAGTGTTATCGGGGTTACGTTCTAAAAGAATAACCGCCGAATCAAGCCTGAGGTTGGTAATCACCAGCTGTTTCTTAAAAAAGGGCCAGATAAGAAAAGAACAAGACCCCTCTTTGAGGCTGAGGATAGCTTTATCCTGGCCGTAGAGGATTAAATTATTAAAAACCAGGCCTTTAAAAATGTTAAAACGCACCGAATCAAGGCTGACCTTTTTACTAGTCTGGTCCTGGATGCCCTGAATGATCAGCTGTTTTATTTTTGCCGGAAGGTATACCTTATTAAGATAAATAATCCCCGCGCTTACAAAAATAGCAAGGATTAAGATAACCACGATAAGCTTCTTCATTATTAACGGCCGGCTAAATGATAAACTTGGGATTCTTAATTAGAGGGCGTTTCTTGATCTCTAGCGTTATTTCTTTGGGCAAGCCTGGCTTCCCTAGCCTGTAATACATGTAATTTTTGTAACCTTCTACTCCGGGCTGATCAAAGGCATTAACATCCAGGAGTTCCCCCTCATAGGCAGTTGCCAACTCAAAGAATAAAATCAACCCTCCCCAGTAGTAGGGATTTATTTTAGGGAGCATAATAGTACAATTAGGCCTTTGGTCTTTGACCAAGGCCCATTCCGTAGCCTCTTCAGCCAAGCTGAGCAGTTGAGAAAATTTCTTACCTTCCAAAAAATCTCCTGTCCCGATAGCCTTAAGTTCCTGGCCAAACTCTTCAACCTTAATAAAGGTAACGCTCTTGTTATTCTCTCCCTCTATATTGTTCTGCTGGATAGAATGTAAATCATTTGTCCCGCGGGCGGCAATGATGGGGGTCCTGCCCACATTAACGATATGTTTTTTATCTCTATCCCAGGCCTCTCTCCCGGAGGCATCTTTCTTGATCTTTCGGGCATATTTCTTGCCTAAACTCTCAGCTAATAGCTGCACATACCAGTCTGCGGTGGACTTAAGGGTTTCCGAGAACGGCATCATGATGGCGATAGACTTATTTTTTTTCTTATAGAGGATGGTTTCCAGCGCGGCGTACATTAAAGCGGGATTGCTAAATAAGGAAGCAGATTCGCATTTCGAGATCATATCCTGAGCGCCTTTAAATACCTGCCCTATATCAATGCCCATGATCGCTAAATGCAGTAGCCCCATATTTAATTCCGAGAACCTCCCGCCCACCCCATTTTTTAGCTCAAGGCTGCGAAAACTAGACCTATCCTTGTTATGCTCGAGATTTACCCGTCTGCGCAAGGCCCCGCTATCCGGGTCAGTGATAACCAGGATCTGCCGGCCGAAAAATCTGCCCACTCCTTTTTTCAACCAGGCCTCCACCACGCTAAAGGCCGCCTTGGTCTCGGTAGTTTCCCCGGATTTAGAGATCACCACCACAAACGTCTTTTGGGGAGGCAAGTTTTTAAGCAACACGGACAAGGTGTCGGGGTCAAGATTATTACCTTCAAAAAATACCCTGGGCCTGCCCTTTCTTAATTCCGAAAAATCATTATAGTATGCCGGGGTTAATGCGTCCTGCGCGGCTTTAAGCCCCAGGAAAGAGCCCCCAATTCCAAGAAAAATTACGTTTTCAAACCCCTCGGTTATTTCACGCGCCAGCATCTCAATTTTCTCTATCTCCTGCCTATGCTGAAAAGGAAGCTCGAACCATTCCAGGGACAGGCGGATCCTGGTCTGCCTGTCCTTAAACAGTCCTAAAAGGTGTTTTCTGGCTTTTTCCAGGACAGGCATCAGCATTTTTAGTTCCGGCTCGCTTACTCCGTGAACTTTGCCGATGTTCGCGCTGAACATATTATTGAAATCAAAACGTATATCTCTCATAAAACCTCCGCTATATTCTTGCGCATTGCTTTTATGCGGTCATCCACATAAGGGTGAGTCCTCAAATACGTAAGTAACTTATTACCGCCGGTTTCCTCTTTTTTTATCTTCTCCAAAGCGCTTATTGCCCCGTCAGAAGAAAAACCTGCCTTATGGGCATAGGTTACGCCCAGCTTATCGGCAAAGTATTCGTCTTTTCTGCTATATCCCAGGCTGATCAAATTGTAGGCGGTCCCGGTAGCCTGGGCAATACTTGCCGCACCGCTAAACTGACCGGCAGGCGTAGCATTAAGCGCAACATTCATTAATATGTCAAAGGCCATGCTCGCCTGAATCTTCTTTACCGCGTGCTTTGCCGCCACATGGCCTACCTCGTGCCCCAAGACAAAGGCAAGTTCATCGTCATTTAGTTTATCCAACAGACCTTTATTAATATAAATAAAGCCGCCGGGCAATGAAACGGCGTTAAGCTCCTTATTATCAAGAATATTGAATTCGTATCTTACGGTCTGCCTGTCAGAAACGCTGGCAACTTTAAAACCGACCTTTGCCACCCGCTCCTGAGCCTTCTCATCGGTATATAGTTTTTCTTTCTTGGTAAGAGACCTGGCCATGCGGCACCACGATGTATTTTTTGCCCTCAAATTCAATCTCTATCCCGGCATTACGCAGGAATATACAATAATCACCCTCCTTTGCCTCCAGGGGGAAATAGTGACGCTGGGGACTGGGGGTCTGCCAGGGCTCGATCTCAATGGCAGCCGGATCAGGAATCGGATAACCGGGACCTGTCTTTATGATTGTGCCGCTCTGGATCTTTTCTTTCTCTTTTACTCCCTGAGGAAGATATAATCCGGTGTCGGTACGGTCATGTCCATCGTCAGGAAGGATCAATACCCTATCTCCGACTACAATAAGTTCCTTATTCATTATTATCACCTCGTTGAAATATTATACCACAAAAAAAGGCCCGGATGAATAAATTCAACCGGGCCTTACTTATTGTTCTCTAATTTCAGAGGTTATACTTTTGTTACCTTGGTTGCCTGTTCGCCTTTAGGGCCTTTTTCGATCTCAAAATCGACCTCTTGGCCTTCTTCTAAAGACTTATAGCCATCACCCTGGATAGCGCTAAAGTGCACAAACACATCGGCGCCGGACTCAGGAGTAATAAAAC
>JAPLLP010000219.1:0-346 GCA_026387515.1 Candidatus Omnitrophota bacterium
TGCTTATCCGGCTGCTCTTCGTATATCCGAGGTCTATCAGGATCCTGGGCCCAGGTTTCCACCATGGTCCGTTTGCCTGCTTCGGTCTTGAACTGAAGAGTCCTAAATTCGTAATCGCTGGCGCCTTGTGCGGTAAGCTCAAAAACTTTCTTTGTCTGGCCGAATTCATCAACGAAGTAAATCTTTGATAGCCCCTCGTCAAAAGTCATCTGACCAGCGTAATTACCCGCCTTATCCCGCAAAGGCAAAGAAGGAGAACCGTTGTAACTAAAAATCACCTCGCCGCGCGCATCAAGCCCTGATACGTTTACCAGAGCACGGGATACTGCTTGGGCAGTTGCAGAAA
>JAPLLP010000219.1:413-10775 GCA_026387515.1 Candidatus Omnitrophota bacterium
TTCCACCCATTTCTACTTTTTTGCCCGAAGTAGCGTTAATGCCGGAAAGCGTATGATTCAACCCTAAAGTCTCTGCGTTGTAATTTAGGACGGGCTTGCCGGAATTAATGTCGAATAAAGTCAAATTCACCAGCGAAGAAAGGTTCTTTTCATTCACTACCGGTACCATACTCAAAGAGGCAACGGTGTCATAAGTACCTGCCCTATAATCCGTCTTATCTATCTGTAAATTCTTGAGCCCTTGGAGTAAACCCAGAGAAGCCATTAAGTTTTGTAAGATCGCTGCTTCTGAGGCGCTTGAGAGCCGGGAATTCTTCTTGTCCAAAACCTCTGCTATTGCCTTGCTCGCCTTTTCCCAATCGATCTTCAGGCCTTTTTCCTTGACCCCCATCACCCTTTCGCCTGGCTTAGATTCAAATTGCAAATCAATCTCAGGATCCTTAGGCCCGGACTTATCGACCATCTTGCCTAATTTGGTCTGGAAGTTAAGCGAGAGATACTGGCCGTTGTAACTTAACATGGGTTTTCCGGTAACGTTATCGAACAGGGTGATAGAGACAAGGCCGCTTAGGCCAGAGATAAGACTGCTTAAGCTGTTAATATTATTTATCGGCAACATATTTAAGCTAGCGATCGCATCATAGGTGCCGGACTTAAAATCCCTTGATTGAGTCTGTATCGCGGTATTCACCGGGATATCAATGGCCTCAATTAACATATCCAGTTCTGACTTGATCTTCCGGGCATCGCTGTCTTTGGCACGATCAAAATTCTCCTTGGTCTTCAGGACCCTTTGCCAGAGCTCTCCGATAGGGATATCCTTCCGGAGAACCCTCATCACAGGATTCCCCTCCGCATAATCAAATCCGCCTTTATCATCAAGCGTTCCCACTCGCGCCTGGTAATTGATAGCTAAATTCTGGCCGTTGTAACTTAAAAGCGGCTTGCCGGTCCGATTATTTAAAAGCGTAACCGTGGCAATCGAAGAAGGATTTCTTTCATCCACCCGTACCATACTCAAAGAGGCGATCGCATCATAGGTGCCGGACAGAAAATCCTGATCGTTCTTTTGTATCTGGATCGCGGCATTGACCGGGATATCAAAAGCCGCAAGCAGGGTGTCAAGATTCTGTTTCAACTCCCTCAGTTCCTTTTTCTCTTTCGGCTCACTTACTTGTTCTGCTTTGGTTGTCGGCTCTTTTATCTTGATGTTATCCTTGGCTGTTCTTACTGCCTGCCAGATCTTGCCGATGGGCAGGTCTTGCTGCGTAATATTGATAACCCTCTCGCCGGGATTAGAAACAAAGTACCGCCTGCCGCCATCATCAGGCATCATCGTCCCTAATTCGGCTCGGAAGTTAAGCGAGAGGTGCTGGCCGTTGTAGCTTAACATGGGTTTTCCGGTAACATTATCGAATAAAACCGTGGAAACCATTGCGGGTAGGAATTTTTCCGCGGAGAGGTTTTTTGTATCCGAAGGAACTACCATATTCAAGCTGGCAATGGCGTCATAGGTATCTGCCAGGAATGCCTGCTCCTGGGTCTGGAACGCGGCATTATCAGTAAGATTAAATGCCTGCCTAAGGGCATCCACATTCTTTTTCAGCTCATCAAGATGAAGCATGTTGCTACGCGCTTCCTCCGGGATCTGGTCCTTAGGCTTATTCCTGTACGCTTTAAAGGTATTATCCAATGCCTCATTGGCAGCGGCCCAGATTTCGCCAATAGGTACATCTTGCATGGTTATCCGCATTACACTCTGGCCCTTCTTAGATTCAAATCCCATATCAATCTCAACATCACCGGGCTTGGTCTTATCAACCATCTGGCCCAGCGCCATTTTATAGTTAAGCGCCAGGCTCTGGCCGTTATAACTCAATAAAGGCTTGCCGTAATTATCAAACAGGGTGGTAGAGATAGCTGAAGAGAAATTGCGTTCATTAACCGGAACCAGGCCCAGGGAAAGAACGGCATCATAAGTGCCGGAGAAAAAGTCTTTATGTTGAGTCTGCATAGCGGCATTGATCGGGATATCAAATGCCTTGAGCAAGGTATCAATATTGACTTTGAGCGCCTTGAGCTTATCGTCTTTGGAAAAATCAATTCCATCCTTAATATTCTTGATCCTATTCCAGATCGCCCCGATATTGATCTCTCTCTGCAAGACCTGGATCGGCCGGTCATTCGTGTCTACCACAAATCTCTTTATCCCATCCTCCTTAACCACCCTTCCAATCTCGGCCTCGTAATTAACGCTTAAGCCGGTGCCGCTGTAGGAGAGCATCGGCCTGCCTGTCTTATTATCGAATAAGGTGGTAGAAAGCGGCGAGGAAAAATTCTTTTCATTTACCGGTAAAAGGCTAACACTCATTACCGCATCGTATAATCCGGCGTCAATGTTTCTTGATTTGGTGCGGAAGGCCGCATCGGAGGCAAGATAAAAAGCAGAAGCCAGGGTATCCACGTTGTTCTTTAGATCCGCTAGCCTTTGTTGATCCTCAAGAGTCCCCACGTTAGTCTTTATCCCGTCCTTTAGCGCGCTCATCTTCTTCCAGAGGTCGCCGACTTCCACTGTATGCTGATTCACGCCCATGGGCGAATCGTTCATCCAGGAGCGGAAGGTATAAGTCAACTTTCCATCCGGGCCTAATTTTCCCGGGTAGCCTCATAATTAACGCTTAAGCCGGTGCCGGTGTAGGAGAGCATCGGCTTGTTATCCTTGCCGAAAAGAGTGGTGGAGATGGGAGGAATAAAATTCTTCTCGCTGACCGGAATTAAACTCAGGCTTAAAACCGCATCGTAATAGCCGCTTTCAATGTTCTTGGCTTGAGTCTGCAAGGCGGCATTACTATCAATGCGGATCACCTGGTCGCAAAACGCCTTAACCGCGCTGGCAGTATCTCTGAGGTCCTGGTCATTCTTATCATTTCCTATAATTACGGCCAGGCCATTCTTTATATTATCCCAGGCCTTGCCGATCTCAATATCCTGCCGGTTGATGCCGATAGGAGAATCATTAATGAAGGAGCGGAAAGTAGAGCCGAGCGCTACGGGATGCATCCTGCCTATCTGGGCCTCATAATTAATGGAGAGCCCGGTTCCCGTATAAGAAAGCATCGGCTTGCCTGTATTATTATCAAAAAGGGTGGTAGATAGCGGAGAAACCAGATTCTTTGTATCTATGGGCAAGAGGTTTATTCCGAAGACAGCGTCATACTTTCCGGCTTCAATACTTTTGGCCTGGGTCTGTATGGCGGCATTCTGGTCAATGCGCACTGCCTCGGCAAATTGCTTGACTAAATTAGTTGAATCAAACAATTCCTTGCTCTGGCTAAGTTTGTCCAAACCCTGCCTGACCCCTTCCCAGGCCTCGCCGATATTGATGTCTTTCTGGTCTATAGTGATAGGATAATCATGCGGCTCAGCCATTACATCATATATGGGTTGACCATATTTATCCAGGTCAGCCACTATCAACCTGCCGATCTTGGCTTCATAATTAACCGACATCCCGGTACCGGTGTAGGAAAGCATCGGCTTGTTATCCTTGCCGAAAAGAGTAGTGGAGATGGGAGAAACCAGGTTCTTTTCTTCAAGCGGGGTTAAATTTAGCGCAAAAACCGCGTCGTATTTCCCGGGCTCGATCTGCCTGGCCTGGGTCTGCAACGCGGTATCAGAAGCAATATGAACTATGTCGGTAAACTCTTTTACCTTGGTTGCTGCCTGTAAAATCGGATCATCTATATTATGGTTATTCTCATTATAAAGCGCGCCATAGGTATCGTTATGCCTATCGATAATCCTCTGCAGGCTATCCTGGACTTCTTTCCAGGCCTCTCCAATAGGAATATTCTGCTGTTTGATCTGAATAGGATTGCCGACGATCCATGGATCATCGCTGAATTGATAAGTCGGCTTGCCGTGTTCGTCCAGGTCAGCCACTATCATCTTGCCGACCTTGGCCTCGTAATTTACCGTGAACCCGTTACCGCTATAACCGAATAAAGGCTTGCCGATACGGTCAAGCGCGGTGGTGGAAACAGGAGAACTGAACGACTTAAGGTCGCTGGTTAACAGGCTTAGATTGGTAGAGGCGTCGTAACGCCCAGCCCGGATTGCTTTTTGCTGTGTCTGAATGGCAGTGTTATAATCAATAAAGATCGCGGCATCAATTTTTTGTATTGCCTCTAATGTTTTCGCGAGGTCTTTATTTTCTTTGGCCAAATCAGCAAGGCCTTCCTTAACCCCCTGCCAGGCCTCGCCGATCTTAATATTTGTTTGATTTACCCGGATAAGGGCATCTTTTCCCGCCAGCTCAAATTTACCGTCCCTCAACCTGCCTAAGAGTATATCGTGGTTAATATTCAGGTCTGTGCCGGAATAGGTCAGGATCGGTTTATTGGTATATTGCTCAAAGAGCGTCGTAGAAACCAAAGAAGAGAATCTCTTTTCCGGCTTGAGGAAGCTGATGCCCAGCACCGCGTCATAGGTACCGCTGGCTATATTTTTTTGCTGAATCTGTAAAGCGGTAAAATCATCAATACTAATTGCCTTGGCAAACTCCTGTATTTTATCTACGGTGATTTTGATAGTTTTATCACCCGGGTTGGCGGCGATCTCATCAAGTTTTTTCTGTATTCCTTTCCAGGTTGAGCCTATGTCAAAATCCTGCTGGCTGATCCCTATAGGCGAATCGTTCATCCAGGGACGAAAGGTGTAGGGAATATTCCCGTCCGGCCCCATTTTACCGGGATACATCCTGCCTATCTGGGCCCTGTAGTTGATTGAAACGCCGGAGCCGGGAGTAAAATTCAGAAGTGTCTTATCTTTATCATCCACTATGGAAAAACTAAAAGGATGCTCGTTATCCTTATCAAGCAGGCTGGTAGTGCCGGGGGTAATCTCTGTTTCCAGGAGCCTGATACTGGTATTATCATCTATCCTTATGGCGCTGCGCAGCGTGTTAATAGGTTGCCAAAGAGTCTTGTATTTATCCCCTAAGCTGTCTTGGGCCAAGGCATCCATGATCTTCCAAGTGGTATTAAATTGCTTACCGATATTCGGAAGGTCGGTCTTATGGATGACAATCTTGCCGCCGCTTATGGTAACCGGGGTATGGAATTTAAACTGCGTCTCGGAGAAATCAAGGATGGCCTCATTGGAGTTGGTAGACTTATAAACGGTAAAGGCCGGCGAGTAAACATCCTGGACCCCGCCGTTATCTGTTTTCAAATTAAAGCCTATACTGGCTTTATAAGTTCCCGGTTTAAGCAGTACTTTATCAGAGGTAAAACGCATAGCTTGAGAACCCTGGTCCAGCACTAAATCTGCTGCTGCGGCCAGTCTCTTAATATTCTGGGTAACATCACTGATAACCTGTTCGCGCAACTTTTGGTCTTCCGGCATGACCCCTGCGCCCCCGAATACCTGCAAGAGCTGCGGATTCTTTTTAAAGATGTCATTTAGATACTGCTGTATGTCCAGGTCATTCTTTTTAGCTAAACTCTTAAACTCATCCCAATCCTTGAGCCCTAGGTCCCGCACCAATCGCTCTTGGCCAAACTTACCACTAAGGGTAATACTCAAAGGTGTGGCGGTAGCCAGGGAACTCGAGTCTCTTAGCCCATGCCAGGCAGCGTATTCTCCTCCGGCAATGGCGGAAAAATGGAACTCCGGGTTTCCTTCGCGGATAAAGGTAGAGGAAATTTCCGGAGAGACCTTGGCAAAAACATCATTAAGCCTTAAACTGGGCAGCTGGATACCCTTGCTGGCAACCCTGATACGCTCCAGCTCATTAATCGTACCGGTGATCGCGCCATCTTTATGCTCAGCGAAGAAGACTTTATTGTTATCGTCATACAGGCCCCTCTCAAATCCTTCTCCGGCTTTGAACTTTACGCCCGCAATCTCAAGCGAAGCAGCCTGCCATTCGTCAGGATTGGCGGCGTTCATAATCCCGTGCACTGGATTACGCTTAGAATCGAATAATAAACCGCTTCCCAACTGATTTACCCAACGCAAATTACCTATAGCTATGCCGTAGCGGGCGAAATTATCAGCTTCTGAAAGTTTCGTATCGTAATGGGTTTTAAGCACTGAACCATCGGGAGTGTTTATTCCAAGGGCCTGAGCGTTAAGCACATCATAACGCAGACTGATCTGAGGGGTTAAATTTACCCCTTCCCGCCCAATCCCGCTTTGGCCGTCAAAGAGAGTAGTGGTAGAAAAAATAGTATCAAGTGAATTTGTGTTTAAGGGTTTGACATACGCGTATGTTTCGGGGGTATTGCCGGAGGTCTTTGCTGAAGCGCTAGATGAGGTATTTTTTGGCGAAAGCGTTGACCCATATCGTCCAGACCCGACAAAAGAACCATACTCCTTCCAGGTCCCGCTTGAAACAAAGGCTGTAGGAGTAAAGGTCCATAATAAATCGGTGCCTTTATTACGTTCCAAGAGCGCCCGCATCTCTTTAGGCTTCATGCTTTGTTTATCAGCAGGGGTCGTTAAAATCATGACTTTCCCGGGATCAAACTTAAAATCTAAGGTTGCCTGGTAAATACTATCCCATGAATTCCACTGCGTAATTTTGCCTTTAAGCATATCCTGTTCGACAAAATTACCGTTAAGATATATTCTATTCTTATTAATAGCGTATTTTGAAACATCTCCCCATTCGCCGTCTATTTTCCTCTCGCGCACTCCGGTGAGGGTATTCATCACCAGGCCGGTGAGGTTGCCGGTAGCCTGATTGTTGATGGCGGAGAAATATTGATTCACTAAGGCGTGGTAGATATCGCTGTCCGCCGGCTTCCAGGTCCTGTTTGAGTCTACATACTGTTTCCAATTATCCTGATTCCATCCGGTGTTGGGAAGGCCTTCGGCAACACGGTTAAAATCCAGGAGTGTGGCGGCATAAGAGCCGTCCTGGCCTTTATAATAGTAGATCTCTCCTTCTTTATTCAAGACACCCAGGTTAGCGCTAAAAAAGCCTCCCACGGCCGCCCGCCTGTTATAGAGAAGTCTATCTACCATGAGATCGCCGCGCGTGCCGTTTCCTTCGATCTTGCTGAAGGCGCCATAAACCCCTGAGGTAAGCGCCAGATTAAGCATGGTGCCGGTATACTTACCCAGGCCAAATGCCTCGCCGCTCATATACTGTAAGCCCTGGGAGAAAAGACCGTTCATCGCGGATGAGCCTATGATACCGAGGCTTCCTTTAGCAATGTCGCCCGCGCTACCGCCATCAATAATCATATTAGAGAATCTCTCAAAGCTACTAGAGGTCAGAGAACCCATAGCCCGGGCAAACATAAAATTCTCGGAATTCATCTTGGAGAATTTATCTTCGCTAAAATACCTTAGGCCCTCTGAGCCATAGCCGATAAATTTTTTCAGGGTAGCATCTTTAGAGGAAAACAAATCACTGGTTTGAAAATTATAAACATTTAATAAGCTGCTACCATCCACCCTTCCCATTCCCTGGACATAAGTGTATTTATTATTTGCGCTGGTATCCGTAAAGGCCAGCCTTGATTCATCAAGCCTGAGGTTATTCTTGGCTACGCCAAACTGGATACTTAAAGCCTTGTTAAAGGAAACCTGGGCAAAATCGCCGGCAATGGTTGAGGCAACAAAAGTTGCTCCCACAAATGAATTCTTATCCCAGTTATTCCGGTAGCCGATCTCCTGCACGCCGGCTACTACCGTGCGGGTCAAAGCCTGTGATACCATCGGCTTCCAATTCCATCCATAATTAATCCCCGCGGTAATGCCACCGGCAAGGAACGCGCCGCTAATATTAGCGGTAGATTTATCAAGGCCGGCTGCATTTAAGAGCTTGGGCGCGCCCCAGCTTATGCCATAGTTGGTAACCGCGGTCATTAAGGATGACCCGGCAACAGGCCCGCCTGCCATCAAGAGACCGCCGCCGACCATACCCAGGGCTTCCAATCCCCTTTCCCTGCGCGATTTTGCGCCAAGCACGGTTTTCGCCTCTTTGTCGGTTAATAATACGTAACCGGCGGAGGGTAATTTATTTGCGGCTATCAGGCAATATCCGGAAAATTGCTCCAAGAATTTATCCTTGGGCAGGAATTCTTCTTTGTGATTGTCGCTGAAATAAGCCTTATCTTCAGTTATTTTGGTGATAAGGATATAGTGGTCGCCTTTTAAATGCGCGATGAATGGCGTTAGGTTAGTAGTTAGTTGTTGGTTGTTATTGGTTAGCTTGACGGAGAAGAGTTTCTGGCCGAAGAATTCTGAGGCCTTGGAAAGCGCAAAAAGTGAGTTCTTAATTACCTCGGGGTTGCCTTCCGGATTGACCACGCCGTTTACGATATCCGCAGTCAAGGCCACCACCGCGATATCCTGCTCTTGCGCATTTTGACCGGCATAACTTAAGTAGTCATAAAGAGCCTTTGCGCCGCAGGGTTTACCGATCAACCAATTATAAATCTCTTCAATCCTCTGAGGGGAGAAATTCGCCGGCTTTTCCAGCTCGATGCTTACGGTAGGAGAAATCTTGATGGAGGTTATCGGTTTATTGGATATCTCTTTGAGCAGGTTCTTTATTGCCAGAGGCACATCTTGCAGTTTGGGATTCTTCAAAACCGCAGGGCTAAAGGTATTGGTGGTGACCGGTTTATTCCAGAGCACGCGCGCGTCGTACTCTATTGCCTGCGCCACCTGCTCCGGTAAGAATACCGCCGCCACAATAAAAGCCACTACCCTGATCCAAGACTTAAAATTGGAGTGAAATACCTTTTCTTCAACTACGGGATGGAATTCGCTGACTGCCTCATCTTCTACTATTGGCTGCTGCATTATTACGCGCGCTTTAGGTAGGTATAAAAAAGAAAGAAGTTGATTAAGAAAGTTGTTGTAGAAACGTATATATAATTTACCTAAATTAAAAAGGGCAGAGAACAGACCCCCCCTTATCCCCCAACATCCTTTAATCTTCTTGATTAACTGCGTCATATGCGAGTTATTAAAAATTTTCCTAAACTATTTTAAAAACTTGTTATTAAGTTTTCAAAAAAAACCGGGCTGTCAATACCCTGATTACTACTGGTATTCGGCAGCCCGGCCAACTTAAAATTTATTATGACTCCAAGTTCCGTGGCTTTGCGCCTCCACCTCACGGTGGATTTGCCTTTTCGTTACCTTTCTGAAGCACCTAAAATATAATATATAATAATGATATTGTCAAGTATATTTATGACTATTTTGGATAGCGCTTTCTTTTGCTGTTTTTGCTGTTATTCATTCATTTTAAAAAGGTTTTATTCCTGCTTTAAAAAGGCTTTGGGAAATAAAATGCACTCGAAAAATGGCTTCCTTCGATCAATCTGCATGAAATAAAAAGACGGTTTCTCCTTTGAAAGATTAAACCGCCCTTAAATCTCAGATTGGACATTAAATTAATTCAGACTGGACATTACTAATCTTATTTAACCGCTTTGGTTAAGTTAGGCTTGGCCTTACTGGATTCTTCTGTCCATATTTTGGATACCTCGGAAGCATATCTCTGCCGAACTGCCGGGCTAACGTTATTAAGACCTACGTATTGAAGGGCGCTATTTAATTCCTCTGCTTGGTCAGGGCTAAGGCTTGAAGGATTCCTGGCCATTTCAATGGTCTTGTGCAAATCCTCCAAATCGGCCCTGTTTAATCGAGTAGGATCCAATAGTCCATCGGGACGGCGAGGACGAAGAGTTGAATCTACCGCGGGGCTATTTGTGTTAACGCCAGTGATACGCGTGCCACTCTCTTGAAGCGCGTTGGTTACGGAATTTTCTGGGTTGGCTGCCGGTTGCGGTTGAGTAGTTAACTTTGCTTTAGTTGGCGTAGTCGTAACAGTGGCTGGTGTAGGCGCTGGCTCTTTTAAAGTTTCCGCAGACGGTGTTAATTTTGGCGGATCTTGGAATTTACCACTTGGAAATTTTTCTCCGGACGGAGGCGGAGTTGCCGAAGCTGGCGGTGGCACAGACACATCTGCTCCAGTGGTAACCGGGTAGATCCTGCAGCTGTAACTGGTTTGGGCGTAACAGGGGCTGGTGTAGGCGCAGGAGAGCCATAAGCAAGCTCATTCATCTGTCTTAGTATATCTTGCTTCTGAGAAGTAAGGGTATTTGAAGGATCTCTAAAATCATTGGCTCGCAGCTTACTGTCTAACTCGTCGTATTTCTCTTGAAGTTTTTTGCGTGCCTCGATTTTATCTGTTAGGACTTTGCCTTCTCTCAATATTCTATCGCTCTCTGCCAACACTTGTTGATTACGCGCCAATAGGTCATCAAAATCACTCTTTGGCTTCTCTGTCGTGGCCGGAGTTGTCAAAGCTGGCGGTTGTAAAACCAGCGG